>JAAYUK010000179.1 GCA_012517735.1 Nitrospiraceae bacterium | reverse complement strand
GTGCGACGGAAAAACGGGCGCTCCGTTGTGCATTGCCGGGAGTTTCGCGATCGCGAAAAACGGTACCAAGATTTCGAGCGTGCGCTGGCATGGGAGCGGGGCGGTCATTAGGCCCTGTCATGCTTGCAAGTAATGCCGATTAGCCCTATTATTGAAGTAACTACGGATCTGTTCCCTTTGCGGTTCGCCGTTTAGTCCTTCTGTCTGCTCCGGGAGCAGTCCTAATTCTGTATCGGTGCGGAGGCCTGGATGAATATCAAAAAGATGCTGGTGCTGATCGGGGCGATCAATGTGGTCATGCTGGCGACCATTTTCGTTTTGCATCTGATCAACAATAACGCGCTCAAAACCGCAACAGAGCAGATGATCAACAGGGATCAGGCCCTGTTGATGAACCTTGAGCGCATGCATACCCAGGGGATTCAGACGGAGCAGGCGACGCGGAATGTGATTCTGAACCCTTCGGATAAAAAAGCGGTGGATAATTATATCAATGCGAATGCGACGTTCATGAAATTGCACGAAGAGGCAATTACCCTTGCTTCGGGAAGCATGCAGGATGCGCTCAGAAAGCTGCAGCCGACGTGGCAACAGGCGCATGCATTGAAACTGGAAGCCCAGCAGCTCGCCATCAGCGGGAAGCGGGAGGATGCAGTCGCAGTCATCAATACCAAGGAGACGAAACTCTGGCGCGAGATCAAGGACACCATCATCAAGCTGACCGATGAGCAGAAAAACCTCTTCAAGGAGCGCCTGACGGAATATAATGCAGTCATGCGGCGCGGCACCGCTCTGCTCATGGGAACGATTGCCGTGCTTGGCCTCGCGATTGCCGGGTTTCTCGTAATCGTCAACAGGAAAGCCGACCGCTATATGGCTGATCTGGACGCCAGGCTGACGGAAGTCACCAGAGGGGATCTCACCGTGCGGTTTCCGCACGCTCATGACCGGATTCATGAAGAGCTGAACGCCATGGTCGCGGCATTCAGCAGCATCGTGGAAAAGATTCTTGTCTCAATCAATGAGTTGAGCGTGGTGATCGGCACGCTGCGTCTGAACACCGACATGACGAAGCAGCACACAAAGGCCCAGTCGGATGAGGCCGGTCAGATCGCGGCGGCAGCTGCGGAAATGACCCAGACGATAGCTGATATTACGGAGAATGCGGCGACTGCCCAGCAGTCTGCCCAGGACGCCCGCGAAACAACGCTTTCGGGGACGCGGATATCCGCTGACGCAGTTGACGCGATCGGCGGGGTCTCCCGTTCAACCGCCGCGTTGTCCGCCATGATCGACCGGCTGAACGGCAAAGCCTCGGAGATCGGCGACATTGTTACCGTTATCAAGGATATTGCCGATCAGACGAACCTGCTTGCGCTCAATGCTGCAATCGAGGCGGCGCGGGCGGGAGAGCAGGGGCGGGGATTTGCCGTTGTTGCCGACGAAGTCCGGAAGCTGGCGGAAAAGACGATCAAGGCAACCACCGAGATATCGGAGCGCATCGGAGCGGTTCAGGCCGACGCCGGACAGACGGCCGACTCCATGCGTGCTGCATCGGCGGAAGTGGCGCGGGCGCATACGGCCATCGAACAGCTGGAGGAAGCACTCTCTGTCATCAACACATCGGTACAAAAAGTGAGTGACCAGATCGGCCAGATTGCCGCTGCCGTTGAAGAACAGTCATCCACGTCGGCTGAAATTGCCCGCAACATCGAGCGGAGCGAGCAGGGAGCAAAAGCCGTCGATGTCATTGCAGACGAAATCATGAAACAGACCCAGCAGCTGACGGCGCTCGAGAATACTCTGCGCGATTCCGCCATGAAGTTCAGGACCGCTGAAAGCGAACTTCTGATTCTCGATGTGGCAAAAAGCGACCATGAAACATTTGTGAAACGCATTGAGGCAAGCGTTCAGGGATTGACGCATATCGATCCGGACGTGCTGCCGGATGAGCACCGCTGCCGGTTCGGCAAATGGTACGACAAGGAAGGCAAGACGATAGTCGGTCATCTTCCGGCCTATGAGAAAATGGTGCAGCCGCATCGTCGGGTGCATGCGCTCGGCAAAGAGGCGGTCGCGGCGATAAACCGGGGAGATGCGGAGCGGGCTAATACATTGCTTGCCGACACCGCCCGTGCCTCTCAGGAGGTTATCGGTTTGCTGCAGGAGCTGAAGCGCGAAAGCAGGAGTTAGACGTTGGCCGGGAGTTGAACGAACTTCCGGCAGTGAATCTGACAAGCATCGAGTGTTCTTTTCTGGCGGGATGCTGCTATGGCAAAGGTGTTGGCAGGCACTGCGGAGCTGGAGCGAAGAAAGGCAGACGGTCGTTGAGGCATTTTTGAAGAGGCTGAAATCTTTTCACCATGCAACTATCAGCAGATTACTCAGTTTTCATGAAGCGCAAAAATAAAGACCTGACCCCAGAAGAATTCCTGTCAAGCACTGAGCAGTGCTTGACAGAGAGCATCTTCAAAAACCGAACGCATTGTAGTACACTTTGCCAGACAAGCCATTTCATCAAAGGAAAGTGAGAGAAATATGCATCCTCTTTGGGCAGATTTTTTCAATGGTGATCGACAAGATGGCAGCATTCGTCAGCACTGCCGCACATGCAGATGGGAAAGAACCATACCCGCTGACCGCACGTATGGCTTCATAGAGGAATGCCCTGAATGCGCTAATACGATGATAGATGTAACCCTGCTTCGTGGAGGTGTTAATGTCGCCTATGACGGACTATTTGACAGATTTTTTGTATCTTATCCTGATTATCCAGAGCATAAGGTACAAATTGACAACGGTGACGCTCCGACCGTATTGGCGTTCATGTTGAAACAATTCAGATTCAACCACTGGAGATAAATGAGCAATCTATGAGGTGAAGAATGAAAACTATTATTTTATTTC
>JAAYUK010000178.1 GCA_012517735.1 Nitrospiraceae bacterium | reverse complement strand
TTGGTGTCCTGCCCCCCGATATCAATCACCGCACGACAGTTCGGATGGACAGTTCTCGCCCCCAGCGCCACCGCCTTGATCTCGGTAATCGTACAGATATCGCTGAAAACCTCCATCAAATAGCGCCCATAGCCCGTTGCAACGCATCGCTGTGCACCGCTTGCAGCGAGCATGCTCCGGCAGGTCTCAAGCGGAGCATGCCCGGTATCCTTCCGCCGGGTCGATTCGATCTCTCCGTTTTCAAGGACAACCAGCTTGATAAAGCGCGACCCGATGTCAATGCCTGCGACTCTCACCGAGCCGTGCCGTTGCCGAGGATTTCGAGAAATGCCTCGATCCTCGTTTTGAGCTGGCCGAAATCCTCCATACTGTAATCCGACTCAATACGGAGAAACGGTTTACCATGGGCATCGGCCGCTTTCTTCGCCTTGAATGCCTCCATCATGTACGGCGTGCAGAACTGCAGCGCATAATGGATAATGCCATCGGCCTTGAGCCGGTCAGCCATGCCGGTCATGTTGTCCATCCGCTCAGTATTGGGAGTGAAGCAGGCGCAGTCAACCGTCAGATACCGGTCGGCAATCTTTTTCATGCCCTCCTGGACAGTCGCAAAGCCGGTGTCGAGAAGCTCGCGGAATCCACGCTCACCGACACATGATTCTTCGCCAACAACGACCGCACCGCTACCCTCAATGATCGCATGGAGTTTCCAGTTCGGGATCGCCATGGGAGAGCCTGATATGAGCACGCGCTTTGCACCCTTGGCAGCAACCCCTTCCCCACGCCGCACCCGATCCTCAAGTTCGTCACAGAGCGCATTGACGCTCTGCGTAAACCGGACAGGATCGTCGTAAAAGGAGACCTGATTGACCAGCAGGGCATCGAGGCCGGATATCGGCGCTGGGTCTGCCGCCCGGAGAGCCGCCAGACGCAGCAGTGCCTTCCGCTTGCTGTTGACCAGTTCACTCGCCGATGCAAGCTTTTCCAGCGTGATTTTTTTCCCAGATAGTTCCTCCAGCTTACCAGCGAACCGCCGGACCTCAGACTCCCAGAGAACGCGTCCTTCAGGGCTCTTCATATGAGGAAGCTCCATGACATACACTTTCCCTGTAATGTCCTCCAGTGCCTCATACGCCTTCTTCTTGCCGTCACAGGTCGTTTCACCGACAATAAGATCGGTCGTCTGCACATAGGGACAAAGACCGGCGAGCTTGAATCCCATAAAGGCCTTGATCAGGGCGCAGGTATTGCGCGGTATGTACTTTTCCGCTTCATCGAAGCCGACCTCCGCGCCCGCGCAGAGTCCGATGCAGACGCCGTCGACCGCCAGAACGAGTTCCTCGGGAACATATACGCAGAAGGTTCCGATGACCGGCCTGCCCTGCTCTTTCGCAGCAACGATCTCTTCAATACGGAGTCCGTGTACTTCCGAAATCACAAAGTCGAAATAGCCCATGCCCTTGGGCCTGTTGCTCTGGGCAAGGTACATCCCCTTGTAGGCATCCGACAGCACCGACAGCAATCCGTCGTGCGCCTGCAGATTGATCCCGAGTTTCTCCCACATTGCACGGTAATCTTTTGCCATGAAATCCTCCTGGTATGGTGTAATAGAACCGGAACGGAATCTGTCTGTTGAAAAAAGGCTATCCGGGCGGTGCTGCACCGAATAGCCTTACGTTAATGCGTGTACTTATGCTGCGTCCAATAGTTCCGAACGATATATTCCTGCATACACTTCGGCTTTACCTATCTTTACACCGAGGGCTATTCGTCCTGCATCGGCTTGATGAAGGTGAAATAGACCATGGTCCAGTTGCCAAGAATCATGAAAACAGTTGCAACGATGCTTGACAACGCAAGCGATGAAACGCCGGTCAGCGCATGGCCGATGGTACATCCTCCTGCCGTGGCCGCGCCGAAACCCATAATGAGGCTCCCCAGAAATACCCGCACCAGTTCCTGCGCCGGAGGTGCCTGCCACTTGAACTCGTTCAGTCCCTTTGCGCTCAGATACGCCCCGAGCGGAATGCCGAAGATATACAATGCACTCCAGGTTGCGGTGAAAATGCCCCAGAAGTCGAACATCGGGTCGAATTTGGCCATGCTGTTTGCCATGGTTACGGCAAGAAAGGCTTCCGAGGTCGGCCCGGCTGCCGAAAGACCACGCGCCTGCCCACCCCAGAAATACGACGCCCAGATTGCAAGCACCAGCACACCGCCCAGCAACAGTCCGGTCAGCGGCCACGCAAATCCCTTCCGCGCGGTCGCTTTCAGCGGATTGCCTTTCCATACGACTGTCAGAAGCACGACCGCGAGAACTCCGATAACAACCCACTTTACCGACGCTCCCCCGACCAAATCCCAGAGTGCAGGGTTGGTCACCGCATCTTCTCCCTGACCGATGCTCACCTTGAAGCTCTTGAGATATTGCATGACCGGCTTGAGCGGTCCGTTATAGGTAGCCAGCAGCGATGTGGCAAAACCGAGCGTGCCGACGATAGCCGAAGTATAGCCCTCTCCGATCCGGTAGATGATGCCGCTTCCGCAACCGCCAGCCATAACGATGCCAAGACCGAACAAGTATCCGCCGACAATATTGGCGATGATGTTGAATGACTGCCTCCGGAGCCCGTCATCCCCGAGAAAACCAAAATCCTCAAGCAGATTGGCACCGACGATTGCTACCACGAGCGCGAGACAGTATGATCTCATCAGCGTGTAGTCATTGACAAAAATCACATCGCGAAACGCCGAGTTCATGCAGTAGCGGCCACGCTGCAGAACAAATCCGAAAAGAATGCCGACCCCCACGCCGCTGATCAATACCATGATGCCTGCCCTGCTCACTTCCTCCATGTGCTGCCCTCCTTATATGAACATATCTGCGATAGCCGCGTAAGCGGTAAAAAAATGCCGTGGTGCATCCTGGCCAGATGCTTACCACGGCAAGCGAGCGGAGATTGCACTACAACTAATGGCCAGAACCGAAAAACTTGTATCCGCTGAATATCGAGCTGATCAGGCCGTTACGTTCGATAATGTCGTTATGCCATGAGATATACACATGGATAATGACGAAGATCCAGATGCACCACATGAATACATGGTGAAGCATGCGGATCGTGCCGACAGACAGGACATCCAGCATCCAGCCGCCGCCGATCGCATAGACCATGCCGCCGCCGTTTGCAAGATGAAGCATCGCAAAACCGGACACCACTTCAAACAAAAACAGGGTGAATATGACGGCATACGAAATCCCGGCCATCCCGGTATGCCCCGGCGAATGGGGAATCTCATCCTCCAGAAAACAATAGAAGAGCCCGCACTGCACGGTGTTCTGGACGCGCTCCATTGTCGTCGGAACGAACTGGTTCCATCGGGCGTACTGATTGCCGACAAACCACCAGTAGATACGGAACAGAACACTGGCGGTAAATATATAGCCAGCGGTAAAGTGAATGAATCGCATGGCCGCCATCGGCAACGCAGTATCACTAACCGCATACAGGAACGGCGCCCCGATATAAAACCCGGTAATGGAAAGCGTAAGAATACTGAGTGCATTGACCCAGTGCGTAATGCGGACCGGCAGTTCCCAGATATATTCCCGGTAAGTAGTAGCCATTTCTGCCCCTCCTATCGCACTTTGACCTGAACGATCTCCTTGCCGCTGGCATCTACCGCGTGAATTGCGCATGCCATGCACGGATCAAACGAGTGGATCGTCCGGATGATCTCGATCGGCTGCTCCGGATTCGCAACCGGAGTGCCGATCAGCGATGCCTCATAGGGTCCGCGCTGTTTTCTCGGATCTCTCGGCCCTGCGTTCCATGTGGTCGGGACAACGGCCTGATAATTGGCGATCTTGCCGTCCCTGATTACGATGAAGTGCGCCAAAGCCCCCCGCGGGGCATCATGAAAGCCGACGCCCTTCGCCTCTTTCGGCCAGGTCGAGGGATCCCACTTGTCGGTATTGGCGATACGATAATCTCCTTTTTTGATGTTTGCCGCAAGCTCCATAATCCAGCCCTGAAGTTTTTTCGCGGTCAACAAGGTATCGATACCGCGGGCTGCAGTGCGACCGAGTGTGGAAAAGAGTGCAGTCGCGGGGACATCCAGTTTTTTGAGCACCATGTCAACAACGCCCTTTACGTCCGCGTGCCCTGACGCGTAGGCAACGAGAATCTTGGCGAGCGGGCCGACCTCCATCGGCTGGTTGTCATACCGGGGAGACTTGACCCAGCTGTATTTCTTGTCGGTATCGAGCTCCTTGTAGGTCGTCTTCGGTCCGGTATAGTTCGGTGTCGTCTCGCCATCCCACGGATGCATGCCCTTGTCGTCACCGCCTGCATAGGAATACCAGGAATTGCTGACGTATTCGGCAAACTTCTTGTGATCCAACGGATGCACCTTGCTGAGATCCCGGTTCATCACGATGCCAGCAGGGAAATAGTATTTCCCGTTTGCATCCGGATGTTCACCGCAGGAGAGGAAATTGCCGAAACTGCCGTAGCCGGCCCAATCCTTATAGAAGCTGGCCACCGCGAGCAGATCCGGGATATAGACCTTTTCGACAAACTCAAGCGCTTTCTCGGCGCAATCCAGAAGGGCCGCGATCGTACCAGCGTTGATGGCGTTCTGACTGTTCGGATCGACCGGAATCGACATGCCGCCGACGAGGAATGTCTGCGGATGCGGGTTCTTGGCGCCGACCATGGCATGCGCCCTGATGATGTCGCGCTGCCAGTCGAGGGCTTCGAGATAGTGCGCAACCGCCATGAGATTGGCTTCCGCGGGCAGGCGATATTCCTTGTGACCCCAGTACCCATTCGCAAAAATGCCGAGCTGTCCGCTCTCGACAAATGCCTTCACCTTTGCCTGAATCGCCTTGAAGTGTCCGACCGATGCATTGTTCGGCCAGTCGGAAATGCTTGATGCCAGCGCGGCAGTCTTTGCCGGATCCGCCTTGAGCGCAGAGACGACGTCCACCCAATCGAGCCCGTGGAGATGATAAAAATGCATGACATGATCGTGTACCGTCTGGAATCCCATAATCAGGTCACGAATGATCCGGGCATTGTCAGGGATCTGTATGCCAAGCGCATTTTCGACGGCTCGCACCGATGCAATCGAATGCACCGTCGTACAGACGCCGCAAAAACGTGAGACAAAGGTCCACGCATCGCGGGGATCGCGGCCCTTCAGAATCGTCTCGATCCCCCGCCACATGGTCCCCGAGGCCCACGCATCCACAATTTTCCCACCTTCAATCTGCGCTTCAATGCGCAGATGTCCCTCAATTCTGGTGATCGGATCAACGACAATCTTGGCCATTCCGCAACCTCCCGCTCGTCAATTTTCTGAATTGGCAGGTCCCCCGCCCGCTGATGACACTTTATAATGATGCGTTCGATATGTCTAATTGTTTTTTTTTATTTTTCAGCGGCAACTGAGAGAAGGAGTATATATTAATATTTTTAAATCGAGTTATGATTTTTTCTTATATTTCAGGAGGGAGACGACGCGGGGCCCAGAGCGGGCCCCGCCGGTGATCATTGTTCTGTCGGGTAGCCCGCCTCTTTCCAGTCGGCGAAAATGCCCTGATAGATGCTTTTGTATTCCATGCGCATCAGCTTGCGATATGCCATATAGCTCCTGCTTCCGCTGTTGCAATACACTACGATCTTCTTGTCCTTGGGCAGCACTTCCGATCCCGCTGCCAACTGCTCCGCGGGGATGCTGATCGCGGTTGGGATATGCCCCTCGCGAAACTCGGACGCATCGCGAACATCGACAAGGACATAATCCTGCCCCTTGCCGTCTATCCATTGCTTCAGTTCGACTGGGGGGACCTTTGTCGTGGCGATTTTCTTTTCATACTCCGGACCGGCGACTATTTTGTAACCACGCTCCTCCCAGACCGGAAAGCCCTCATTGTACAGGACCAGATTGGTATAACCGAGCGCTGCCGCCTTGACCGCCGTGCGCTTGCTCTTGCCGCATTTGATTCCGCTGCAATACAACACTATCTGCTTTGCCTTGTCAGAAAGCATCGCAGGTGCGAGCTGCTCAAACTCCGTTTCAGGGATATTGACCGCCCCGTCAATGTGCGCTTCCTGATACTCCGGCTGCGTTCTCGTATCAACCAGGACAAAATCCTTGTTCGATGCGATCATGCCCCGGAGATCATCCGTCGTGATTACCGGAAAGGCAGATGCTGAAGTTATGGAATAAATCAGCAAGCTCAAAACTGCGACGATAATGGGTACATACCTCTTCTGCAGACTCTTCATGATGCTCATTTCCTCCGCTCAGTTGGTGTCGATTGGGCCGCCTGCTTCGTGCCACTCAATATACGAAGTAAACTGGATATGCCGGAAGCCCATCTCAATAAGCTTTCGGTACGCGATAAAACTTCTCTTCTGGGTATTGCAATAGACAATGACAGGCTTGTCTGGCGATAATGCCATGGCCTTCTTGTGAAACTCACGGATCGGCATATTCCGGGCGCCCGGAATATGTCCTTTTGCGAACTCTTCCGGCTCGCGGACGTCAAGGATCGTATAGTCTTCAATGTGGATCCGCACGATTTCCCTCATCCGCCCTGCCGTAACCTTATCGGCCTGCATGCCGGGCTCGATGGCCGGTCCCATTTTCAGCGGAAGACCGGCTCGCTCCCACGCAGCCAAGCCCCCACGGTAATTCAACACCGAGGAATAGCCGGATTTCGCTAATTGATGGGCAACCGTATCCCCCTCAGGGCATTCGTCATCGTCGCAATAGACAACAACAAGTTCTTTTTTGCTCTCCGGCAGCTTGCAGTGAGATGCTTCGACATAAGCGGGAGCGATATTGACCGCTCCCGGAATATGGGATTCCTCATACTCCACCTGCGTTCTGGCATCGATGAGCACAAACGGCTCTTTTTCGGAAATACGTTTTTGCAGGTCGGCAGTGGTAACTTCAGGGAAACGGTCAGCAGACTGCGCGAAAGAAGCGCAAAAGCCAAAGAGGGCCAAGACATGGAACAGAAAAAACGAAAGCTGAATGAACCGTTGCATGACAGGAGAAAAGACAGGAGCCGGAACCAGCCCCTGTCTCTCATTTTGCTACTTTACCGAGGATACCGGATAGTCTGCATCCTTCCAGCCCACAATGCCGCCGGGATGGCGATAAACGTTGGTATAGCCGAGCTTCTTTGCCCACATGGCGCCGTTATGGCTCCGGGTGCATTTGGTAAAGCCGCAATAAAAGACGATGAGACGCGCCTTGTCCGGGCCAAGCAGCTTCAGAAGTTCCTCTTTCTTCTTGTCGTCAAGGGTCGTCATTTCGGGAATCGGAAACTCCATCTGCACCGCGCCGGGAATATGATTCTTCTTGTAGCTATCTTCATACGGCATGGTATCGATCAGCAGCATCGGCTTCTTTGCGTCGATCCACCCCTTCAGCTCCTGCGTGGTCACGATTTTATACCCGCC
>JAAYUK010000177.1 GCA_012517735.1 Nitrospiraceae bacterium | reverse complement strand
CGCGACCTGCGCTATGTCAAAACCGTCCGGTACAGCGGGACGGCGTCAGGCACGGTCACCATCCAGATCGGCTCATTCCGGGAACAGGCGAATGCAGAACGCCTGAAAAAGGGGCTCGAATTTAAGTACAATAACGTTTATATCGCTCAGGCCATCGTGCGGGGAGACACGTACTATCGGGTGAGACTTGGCAAATTCCCGGGCAGGGGCAGCGCACAAAAGGTTGCTGCCGAACTTGCGCAGGAAGGCTATGACGTACTGATCACCCGGTTTGAAAAAGGCTGACAGGAAAGCGGGGTCATTATGATAAAAGCAAATATTCTGATCGAGTCGCTGCCCTACATCCGTGAGTTTTACGGCAAGACCTTTGTCATCAAATACGGCGGTGCGGCGCAGGTCGATGAAGCGCTGAAAAACAATTTCGCGCAGGATGTCGTCCTGATGAACTTCATCGGTATCAGGACGATCGTCGTCCACGGCGGCGGGCCGAAGATCAGCGAAACCATGAAACGGATGGGCAAGGAGCCTACCTTTGTGGATGGTCAGCGTGTCACTGATCGTGAAACGATGGATATTGTGGAAATGGTGCTCGGCGGATTGGTCAACAAGGAGATCGTATCACTCATCAATAACCACGGCGGCAAGGCGGTCGGCCTGTGCGGCAAGGATGGATCGCTGATTCAGGCAAAGAAAAAACTGCTGAAAAAGGGCATGCAAAGCGATGACGAAACCATCGATATCGGATTGGTCGGCGAGGTTGAGAAAGTAAACCCGGGCATCCTGAATACGCTGGAAAAGGACGGATTCATCCCGGTCATTTCTCCGATCGGTGTCAGGAAAACCGGCGAAGCGCTCAATATCAATGCCGACTATGTTGCGTCGGCAATCGCCGCTTCGCTGAAAGCGGAAAAACTGATTCTGCTTACCGACGTGCCGGGCATCAAAAATGCTGAAGGGAAGGTGCTCTCCACGCTGAACAAGCTTGACATTCAGGAGATGATCGGAGAGGGAGTCATCTCCGGAGGCATGCTCCCGAAAGTGCAGGCCTGCATACAGGCGCTCCAGGCAGGGGTGAGCAAGACCCATATTGTGGATGGCCGCGTACCCCACTGTCTGTTGCTCGAAATCTTTACCAAGGAAGGCATCGGCACCGAAATTATTGCGTAACTGCCGACACATGAAAGAGGGGGCTTCCAGTAGTGAAAGCCCCCTCTCTGTCTCCTGAAGCAGGTGTCACGGCTGCTAATCCTTCGGCTTCATCAGAACCGTTTTGAACTGCCATCCGGCATCACCTGCCAACTTCCGCATGCGCTCGCGATACGATCCGAAATCATACGCATACGATTCACCGGAAGGCATGGTCCCGCTGCCGGACTCGGTCCGTTCAGTCCCTTTCTGGGAAAATTTCGACATGAAGAAACCCGCCGCAAGGCCCGACGAGCGTTCACTGAGCATCTCCCAGTAAATCAGCGTCGAAGACAGCTCATCCAGTTTGAGTATCGCTTCAAAAGAAACCGTCTTCTTTCCGAGCATCCACTGGGCTGAAGATTCCCCTTGAACGAAAAGCCGGTTGCCGGCCCCTGAGGTCATCCTCAGACCCGGTCCGGTTGCCGTGCGGATGCGTTCGACGAGTTCACCTGGTGAGATAGCCATGGCCGTATCCTATTGCCGCTGCCATCCGGCTGCGGTCGTATATTTCCAGTAGGGGCCATTCAGCTGCTTCACCTGCACAAACTGCGGGGTCACAATGAAGTTCTTCGGCAACATGCCGGTGCTGTCGTCAGGAGTGACCCGTTCGAGGACAAACCACTTATGCTTGGCGAAGTCATACACGGCAACCTCATGCAGCCCCGCTGCCAGGGCAAAGGAAGGGTTGATCTGATTCACATATCCTTCGACCTTGTGGCGCGTAATCGTGACCATGCGAACTCTCTCCGCCTGTTTGGTTACCCCATCAAAAACAACAGCACCGCGAAAGCCATACAACATCGAATGCGCCTGGCTCGATATGGCCTTGAATGCCGGTTCTCCTACGTCAGTATTGCTGCGGGGGGTCCATTTGTCCCACTGGGCGCCCTTGGCAGATGGAGTCGTTATATCGCCCGCCAACGCTCCCCCAACCAGAAAAGCAACCATACAGACTGCCGCAAAAAACACCCGAATCATCTTTCTCATGATGTATCCTCCCCGTATGAATTGGCTGCATGGTTTATTCTATCATCTTTCTCCGGCAAAAAAAGAAGCCCTCCCCGGACAGGAGAGAGCTTCTTACTTCTTACTTCTTACTTCTTACTTCTTACTTCTTACTTCTTACTTCTTACTTCTTACTTCTTACTTCTTACTTCTTACTTCTTACTT
>JAAYUK010000176.1 GCA_012517735.1 Nitrospiraceae bacterium | reverse complement strand
GCAACGCCGCTCAACTGCCACCCCGAAAAGTCATCGACATTTTCGGGGGCCCCGCTTCCCGGACGGCGTCCAGCCGTCCTCCGAGGTATTCGCCTGGCACATACATCCTGTATGTGCCGCTTCGCCGAATAAATCCGCTCTATTACCAGTCCAGCCAGGCTCGGAGCGTTATTGGGTCAAATCCAATGACAATTCCGGGATAATTTCCCCCTTGAATGAAAAAAGTCCTGGGCAGATCCTCCCGGGACTTTTTTCATTTCTCCTCAAAAAAACTATGTTGCCGAATATGCCTGCATGATTTTCTGCATGTGCTGTGTCGTCTCCTGATAAATGCTCTCGATCAATTCCTGGGCTTCCCGGGTACCAACCGAGAGCACCTCAAAAATCCGGCTCTCCATCATGGCACTTTCAAAATTGTGCGCCATAATGAGGACCTTCTCCAGCGGCGGCCGGTCTCTCTTCACCCGCAGGGATGCCTCGCGAACCAGTCCGATCACCCGCTCAATCTCCGAAAGAGACGCTCCGTATCCCAACTCATATGCGTTCGGATCCCGGTAAATTCCCTCGATGATTTTGCCGATAGCGAGCGTATGACGGACCTCATCGTCACCGATTGATTTCCAGAAGTCTCCGGCAGCGGGATAGTGTTCGGCACACAGGTAGTAGAAATCCGAAAAAACCATTTCCATATCGAACATCAGCTGAAGCTGCTCCAGAAGACGCTCCCGCTGAAGCACCTGGTCGAATTCATCAAGATCCGCGTGTGAGACAGCTCCCATGCCCAGCAGAATCTCTCCGAGAGGCGCCCCTGTGTCTGTGCGCTCATCCAGCGCCTGTTCAAGCTGTCTGCGGCTGATAATCCCCTTGTCCAGCATGAATTCACCAAGCCGTTCGTTCTGATCGACCATAGACACTCCTGTTATCCAACCAGTGATGATTATTGGCGTCTTGACGCTAACAAACCGAAAAAAGGACTGTCAAATAACAATACCGGCATATATCGGCGCACTGATAAACATGCGCTATCGGAGATCTTCAACAAATGTCCGGACCTTGCGGACCGCACGCGGAAGCACTTCAACGACATAGTCGATATCCGCTTCCGTGGTCTGCCTGCCGAGAGAAAGTCGCAGCGAACCGGCGATCATGTCGTGCGACAGGCCTATGGCGTCCAGCACATGAGACGGTCCAACATTGGATGAATTGCAGGCCGAACCAGTGGAGCATCCGATACCCTCTTCGTTCAGCAGGCGCAGAAGCATTTCCCCCTGTGCCTTACGGAACGAGACATTGACATTATTCGGAAGCCTTGCGTCAGGATGCCCGTTGAGAAATGACTTTTTGACACCTTCGAGAATGCCCCTGACAAGACGATTCCTGAGTTCAGTGAGCTGCGCAATCTCATCCCGCATACCCTGCTCCGCAATTTCAATCGCCTTGCCCATGCCGACGATTCCTGGCACATTGTGCGTGGAACCGCGACGGCTCTTTTCCTGGGAGCCCCCATGCATGAAGCGGCCGATTTTTGACCCGCTCCTTACATAGAGGAACCCGACGCCCTTAGGCCCGTAAAATTTATGTGCCGATGCGCTCAGGAGATCGATATGCATGGCCTCAACATCAATGGGCAGATGTCCGACGGTCTGCACCGCATCGGTATGGAAAAGGATGGCATGCTCCCGGGCGATAGCCCCGATTTCCGCAAGCGGCTGAATGGTGCCGATCTCGTTGTTGGCATGCATAACCGAAATCAGCAGCGTTCCCGGCCGGATGGCTCTGCGAACCGCATCGGGATCGACCATGCCGGAGGAATCGACCGGAAGGTACGTAACGAAAAAACCCTGCCGCTCCAGAAACGTGCAGGGACTCAGCACAGCTCGATGCTCGATCGCGGTAGTGATGATATGATTGCCGCGGGTCCGGCCTGCCATAGCCGCGCCTTTCAGTACCGCATTATTGCTCTCGGTACCCCCGCTCGTAAAGACAATCTCCTGCGTCTGGGCTCCTATGCAACGGGCAACCGCTTTCCGGGCACGATCAATGCCCTTTGCCGCTTCTTTGCCCCAGTCGTGTGCACTCAGCGGGTTACCATAGATTTCCGAAAAATACGGCAACATCGCTTGCACCACCTCGGGATGCGCAGGCGTTGTCGCTGCGTGATCAAGATACACTTTTCTCATGGAGAATTCTTTTTGCACGATTGATGACTATGATTTTATTCTGAGAGAAGCCCTGAGTTCCCTGCGAACCAGCATGCAGAGCTTCACCGCACGTGCAGCAAGTTCCTTGTCCGCGTTCTCTCCGGGATAGCGGAAATCGACAGCAAAGCTGTTCAGCATATGAAGAGCAGGCCTTATGCTTTCCAACAGGGGGAAGGGGTCAATTACCATATCAAGCAGGGCTGTCAGATTGTGCGTTTTGCCAAACTCGATCTCCTTTTCCTGCAGAAGCGCCTTCAGATATTTTTCAGCACATTGCTGCGCATGAAAACATGCGGCATCATAGTTCGGAGCGCGGCGGGCGCGCAGCTCAGGCTGGGCGGTTGCAAAGTCTCCATCTGCCTTGCGCACCCACTCCTTAGTCAGTGGCTTCATAGAGGATTCTGCCTTTTGTCATGACTTCACGCAGAAAAAAATCATTCAGGGCAAGGCGCTTTCTGATCTGCGCAGAAGACCTGACCAGCAGATCAACGGGAATCGCGGGGTTGATCTTTTCGAGAATCTCGGCCGCCTTACAGGCAGCCTTTCCTCTCACGGGCATGATGACCAGCATATCAACGTCGGAATCGGCATGTGGCCTGCCATACGCATATGAACCGAAAAGGATGATCTTTTCAGGCTTATATATCGAGACAATCGTGTCGGTCAACGCCTCTATTTCTTTGAACAATGCCGAGCGTGCCATGAAAATAGTATATCAGATTCAGGTTGATACCACCGCCCCAAGCGTTCAGATTGCGTGCCAACAAGGATGCAGGCACGCAATCGGTTTCCATCTTTCAGCTCGTGGCAGAAACGGTATTACCGCGTCAGTTGGCGGTACTTGATGCGGTGCGGCTGGTCGGCATCATGACCGAGCCGTGCCTTCCGGTCAGCTTCGTATTCCGTATAATTGCCGTCGAACCAGACCACCTTGCTGTCGCCCTCAAATGCCAGTATGTGCGTTGCAATGCGGTCCAGGAACCAGCGGTCGTGACTGATGACAACCGCACAGCCCGCAAAATTTTCGAGCGCCTCTTCAAGCGCACGCATGGTGTTGACGTCAAGGTCGTTCGTCGGTTCATCAAGCAAAAGGACATTGGCGCCCTCTTTCAGCATCCGCGCAAGATGTACCCGGTTGCGCTCGCCGCCCGACAGCATGCCCACCTTCTTCTGCTGATCGGATCCCGAAAAATTGAAGCGGGCAACATACGCGCGGGACTGGACCTCGCGCCTGCCAAGCGTGATCATGTCTTCACCACCGGAAATCGTCTCCCAGACAGATTTTTCAGGATCGAGGATATTTCTGCTTTGATCGACATAGGCCAGCTTGACCGTATCGCCGATGGTGAATGTTCCGGCATCAGGGATCTCCTGTCCGGTAATAAGCCGGAAAAGCGTTGTCTTGCCCGCGCCATTCGGACCAATCACGCCCACGATACCTCCCGGCGGCAGTGAGAAGGTCAGTCCCTCAAACAGAATCCGGTCGTCATAGGCCTTCGACACCCCCGCAGCTTCAATGACAACATCGCCCAGACGTGGCCCCGGCGGAATATAGATCTCAAGCTCCTGGCTGCGGCGCTCGCTCTCCTGACTGACCAGCTGTTCGTATGCCTTGATGCGCGCCTTCGACTTTGCATGACGCGCCTTCGGCGACATGCTGATCCACTCCAGTTCGCGCTGCAGTGTTTTCTGCCGGTCGCTCTCGGTCTTTTCCTCCTGTGCAAGACGATTCTTTTTCTGCTCAAGCCATGAGGAATAATTGCCTTTCCATGGTATTCCCTGCCCACGATCCAGCTCGAGAATCCAGCCGGCAACGTTGTCGAGGAAATAGCGGTCATGGGTCACCGCAATGACTGTTCCGGCATAGCTCTGCAGATGATGCTCAAGCCATGCAACCGACTCGGCATCGAGATGGTTGGTTGGCTCGTCAAGAAGCAGGATATCCGGCTTCTGCAGCAGCAGTCGGCACAGCGCAACCCGGCGGCGCTCTCCGCCAGAGAGCACCTTCACCGGCGTATCGCCCGCGGGGCAGCGGAGCGCATCCATCGCCATTTCGAGGCGGGAATCGAGCGTCCATGCGTCAAGCGCCTCAAGCCGCTCCTGCACCACGCCCTGCCGCTCGATCAGCTTGTTCATCTCGTCGTCAGACATCGGCTCCGCAAATTTTTCATTGATGCGGTTGTATTCATTCAGGGCATCGACCGTCTCCTGCACCCCCTGCTCGACAATCTCCCGGACGGTCTTGGTGTCGTCCAGCTGCGGTTCCTGCTCCAGAAGACCGACGGTATGGCCCGGCGAAAGCACCGTCTCGCCGACAAAGTCCTTGTCCACCCCCGCAAGGATACGGAGCAGTGAGCTTTTCCCCGACCCGTTCAGCCCGAGCACCCCGATCTTCGCGCCATAGAAATACGAAAGATAGATATCCTTCAGCACCGGTTTTTTGTCGTAAAATTTCGATACTCCAACCATGGAGTATATGACTTTGTTCGGCTCATTGCTCATCGAAAAAATCTCCTCTTGTTTGTGAAATCAATTATGACAGGCAGGCAGGCCTTCATAAGCTTTCCCTGCATTCCTTCCGCAAGCCATGGAGCATACACGTGAAAAATACACGCTGACGAAAACCGCGCTCCGTGGCATCAGATCATTTCTGCATGGGAAAGATTTTGCAGGCATGCCTGCCTGTTCCGAAAATCAGTTAGTTTGAAAAAATGACACAACGTCCGCGACAGCTACTTCACCCTGCTCGCCCTTCTTCATGTTCTTCCATTGCAGCAGGCCCGCCTTCAGTTCATTTTCTCCGATAATGAGCGCAAACGCTGCTCCGATACGATCAGCCCGGCGTAGCTGGCTCTTGAGCGATCCCGCGCCATAACTTTGCTCCGCCCATATGCCTCGTGCGCGCAGTGTCTCAACAATACGGAAGCCCTCAATCTCGGCCTCCTTGCCGAGGGTTGCCACAAAAACCACAGGCTCAGGCTGCACAGGCTCCTGCTGGTCCTTCAAGAGCGTGACTATCCGTTCCATGCCGATCGCAAATCCGATTGCCGGCGTTGCCGGTCCCCCGAACTCTTCAACCAGACGATCATAGCGGCCGCCTGCTGCAACCGCTTTCTGCGCGCCGAGATGTTCGCTGGTCACCTCAAAGGTCGTCCTGGTGTAATAATCAAGCCCGCGCACCAGATTCGGATTGAGCGTATGCGGAACCTTCAGCGCGTTCAGCAACGACAGCACCTCATCAAAGTGGGTTCGGCATCCTTCACAGAGATGCCCGGTAACGGTCGGCGCGCCCTGCCGCAACTCCCCGCAACGCGCCACCTTGCAATCGAGTATGCGCAGCGGGTTTGTCTCATACCTCCGCTGACAGTCAGGGCAGTACTCACCCAGTTTAACACTGAAAAAGTCGAGCAATGCCTGACGATACGCGGGACGGCATTCAGCGCATCCGATCGAATTCAGCTCAAAATTCAGTCCGCCAAGACCGATCGCCTCGAGCAGGTTCCTGAGCATGCTGATGACCTCGGCGTCCATCGCCGGGGTTGCCACGCCAAATGCCTCGGCGCCGACCTGGTAGAACTGGCGAAAGCGACCCTTCTGCGGCCGTTCGTACCGGAACATCGGACCGGTGTAAAAGTATTTCTGCGGCGAGGCAAGCGTATGAAGATTTTTCTCGACATAGCACCGCACGACCGGTGCGGTGCCTTCCGGCCGCATGCTGACGCTGCGATTTCCCTTGTCGGTAAAGGTATACATCTCCTTCTCGACGATGTCGGTCGCCTCACCGATTCCGCGGGTAAAAATGTCGGTTGATTCAAGGATGGGCACCCGGATCTCCTGAAAACCATACCGGGCAAAAATAGTGCGGGCAGTCGCTTCGACCGCTTGCCAGACATGTATATCGGGCGGAAGAATATCCTCCATGCCCTTCAAGCCGCTATACTTCATCAGCGCCTTCGCTCTCCCGTTCCTTGTCGAATTCGAGCATGCTGAGATGGCTCTCGATCAGCCGGCGCACCTCTTCCTTGAAATGGCGGCGGATACCTTTCAGCTCGACAATGTCTTCGTGAATCTTGACAACCCGCTCCTGAGCTTCCTTGACCGTCGCGTCAGCCTTCAACTCGGCCTCGCGAATGATCAGTTCGGCCTCCTTGCGCGAATTATTCTTGTATTCATCGACCATCTGCTGAGCGGTCATGAGCGTCTCGCGGAGCGTAACTTCCATATTACGATACTCCTGCAACTGGGCATCGGCGCGGTTCAGCTGTTCCTTGAGCGATGCGTTTTCCCGGAGCAGTTCTTCGAGCTCCTCCCGGATCAGCTCGAGAAACGAATAGACCTCATCGACATCGAACCCGCGGAACTTGACCGGAAACTGTTTTGACTGAATATCGAGCGGCGAAATCCTCATACTAAAAACCCCCTTTTAGTCGGTATCCGAATTCTATCAGCGAACGAACCAGAAATCTCTGGAGAAAAAAGATTGCGAAAATGACGATGAGCGGCGAAATATCAATCGGTCCGAGTCGTCCGCCGATCAAGCGGCGCACCGGATTGAGCACCGGCGCGGTCACGCGATGCAGGAAACGCACAATCGAGTTGTACGGGTCCGGATTCACCCAGCTGATGATCGCAGCGATAATGATCACCCACGTGTACAGTTCCAGCAGCAGGTTGAGTATCTCGGCTGCCGCGATGACAAAATTGCCCGACATCAGTCTTTCCTCCCCAACTCTTCCGCACGGTGATGAGCGGCTGCGACTGCTGCAATGGTTATTTCCTTCAGCCCCTTTTCCCTGAAAGCAGTAAGCCCCGCTGCCGTCGTACCGCCGGGCGAGGTGACCATCTCGCGAATTTTTTCGGGCGACATGCCCTCATGGATCTGCTTCGCCGTGCCGACCAGCGTCTGGATTGCCAGTTCGCGAGCGCTGTCAGGACTCAGCCCCAGATGTTCTCCGGCAGCGATCATGCACTCGACAAACAGGGCAATAAAGGCGGGGCCGCTGCCTGACAATGCCGTGACCGCATTGATCTGCCTTTCGGGCAGCGTCATTACCCTGCCGATCGACATGAAGATCTGGCGGACCGGCGCGATCACCGGCTCGGGGAGACAGGAGCAGAGCGAGAGTACCGACATACCCTCGAGCACCAGCGCGGGCGTGTTCGGCATGACGCGGATCAACCGGGTTGTTTTCAGTTTCGATTGCAGATAGGCAAGCGTAATGCCAGCAGCAATCGAGACGACCGTCTTCGACTCATCCACCCCGGCGGCGATGTCATCGAGCACCGACCCCATGTTCTGCGGCTTTACCGCAAGAATGATAATCGGAGAGGCATCGGCAACCTCACGATTGGACGCGGTCGTCCTGACGTCATACTGCTTTTCAAGATAGTGCCGGCGCTCCTCGTTCGGCTCGGAAACCATAATCTCCCGCATGCCTTCCAGCCGCATCCCTCTGATCAATGCCTCAGCCATGTTGCCGCCGCCGATAAAACCGATCATGCTCACCCTCTCCCTCCAAACAATGCCGTGCCTATCCGCACCATGGTTGCGCCCTCTTCAATTGCAACGCCAAAGTCATGGGACATGCCCATCGAAAGCTCCGGCACCTTGATGCCGTGTCGTTCAGCTTCATCACGCAGCTCGCGAAGCCTCCGGAAATACGGCCGCGACTTTTCCGGGTCGGGATCATACGGGGGCATGGTCATCAATCCCTCAAGCCGCAGATTCCGGCACTGCCCGATATGGCGGAGGAGCGGCAGCAGGTCCTGCTCCGCAACTCCCTCCTTGCTCTCTTCCGGCGAGAGCTTCACCTCGACCAGAACACGCTGCACCTTGCCGATCTTCGCAGCCTGACGATCAAGTTCATCGGCAAGCGCAAGGGAATCGACCGAATGGATGAGATCAAACAGCCGCACCGCATATTTTGCCTTGTTCTTCTGGAGATGACCGATCAGGTGCCACTGCACCGACTCATGGCCGTGCGGTTCTTGCGCGAAATGCCCAATCTTGTCCCGGGCTTCCTGGACCCGGTTCTCCGCAAACACTCGAAGACCGGCATCCATTGCCTCCCGGATGCGCTCCACCGGCACCGTCTTGCTTACAGCAACAAGCCGTGCCGCATCGGGCGGTCTGCCCGCACGCATGGCGGCGTGGCTCATCTGCCTCAGTATGTCGGTGGCATTTGCAAGAATCATGGTGTTTATAGTAGTACCAATTATAAACTAAAGCAAGAAAAGACGGCCATGAGGCCACTGGAGAGAGCAAAAGACCTGTGGTATAGTGTAGCTATGTTTGATCGCCAGGTATTTACGGTTACTCTGAAACTGAAGCTCATCATGATCATGCTGGGATTGAGCTGCGCACTGATCCTGATTCTGCTTTTTTTCTATGCCCATGCGGAAAAGCGTCTGCACAGCGAACTGGAAACACAGGCCAGGGAACTCACCAAGGCGATCCAGGTCGGCGTTGAGGAAGTGACCGGAAAGGGCGCTACCGACGAGGCCCGGCTCGAAAAGTACCTGAAAGACCTGAACACCCGCGGCGTCAAGGAAATCTCGATCATCAGCAACACCGACGAAATCGTGGCGAGCAGCGACCGCGCAAAAATCGGACGCCCCATTACGCACCGCCGTAAAGAGCTGATCATCAAGGCGGAGCTCGGCGAGCCGGTATCTGAAGAGGGGAAAGCCTACAACGTCATCATTCCGGTTATTGCCGGCGACACGCAATACGGATACATCCACCTGAAAATCAATCTGGAGGACTTCTCGCGTCTCCAGCGGGAAACGGCCATCCAGCGCATTCTTGCCACCATCGTGGTCTTCTGTGTCGGGATGATCGCCATCTTCATCCTCGCCCGACGGTATACGCAACCGATCAACACGGTGGTTGATGCCGCAATGCGCGTTGCCGCCGGAGATCTGAACCAGCATATTCCCGTCCAGAGCCGGGACGAGATCGGCAAGCTGTCGGAGAGCTTTAATTTCATGGTCGAAAAGCTGCGTGAAAGCCGTGCGCTGGAAGAAAAGCTGCGCGCGGCGGAACATCTGTCGGGGCTCGGCGAACTCTCCCGGAGCATTGCTCACGAAATCAGGAATCCGCTCAATTTCATCAACCTGAGCATCGACCACCTAAACGACAAGTATCAGCCCGAAGAGGTTATCCGCCGGAATCAGTTCGCCAGTATCCTGTCCGGAATGAAGCAGGAGATTCACCGTCTGAACAAGCTGGTCAATGATTTTCTGATGTACAGCAAGCCGATGAAGCTGAGCCGTCAGCAGGTCTCGGCAACCGCGCTGCTTGAAGACGTTGTCGCCCTTGTCTGGGCGAAGGCGGAAGCGGACGGCATCACCATCATCAAGGAGTATGCTGATGACCGGGACATTTGGGTCGACCCCGATCTTTTCAAGTCATGTCTGCTGAATGTCATCACCAATGCCTTCCATGCCATGGCAAGCCGCAAGGATGGCGGCATTCTGAAAGTCAGGACGGAGTTTTCGGACGACCATCTGACGATAACCGTCATCGATAATGGAGAAGGCGTGTCGCCGGACAAGATTGCACGGATCTTCGAACCCTTTTTCTCCTCCAAGGAGTATGGTCTCGGACTTGGCCTGCCCATGACGAAAAAGGTCATTGAAGAGCATGGCGGCAGAGTCGTATTTCTGAGCACCCCCGGAGAGGGCAGTGAGGTCCGGTTCATCCTCCCGGTGAGACAAAACGACAGTAACCAATAAAGGAGACGGTCCCATGGCTGTAATAGTGATCATTGACGACGAGCAGCGCCAGAGAGACATCCTGAAAACCATCCTTGAAGGAGAAGGGTACGAAGCGCATGTGGCGGCGTCTGCTGAAGACGGTCTCGAACTGATCAGGGAAATGAAACCTGATGTGGTTTTGAGTGATCTCAAGATGGGAGGCATGAGTGGCGTCGACCTGCTGCTCTCCCTGCCGGAAGAACCCGTAAAACCGGCGTTCATTCTCATGACAGCGTTCGGAACCGTCGCGTCGGCGGTGGAAGCCATGAAGAACGGTGCCTTCGACTACCTTACCAAGCCGCTTGAAAAGGATGAGATCGTGCTGGCGGTCCGGAAAGCCGTGGAGCGGATGGAACTGCTGAAAGAAAATATCCAGCTTCGCAAACAGCTTTTCGACAAGTTCAAGATCGAAGGAATCGTCGGCAAGTCCAAAAAAATGCAGGACGTGATGGAGGTGATCAGAAAAGTCACGCCGGCGAATGTCACCGTCCTGATCTCCGGAGAGAGCGGTACCGGAAAAGAACTGATCGCCCGGGCGGTCCATTATAACAGCCCCCGGAAAAGCGGCCCGTTCATGGCGATCAACTGCGCGGCCATCCCTGAAAACCTGATCGAAAGCGAGCTCTTCGGATACGAGCCAGGCGCCTTCACCGGCGCGACGACCCGCAAGATCGGCCTCTTTGAATCCGCCAACAAAGGAACCCTTTTCCTGGACGAGATCGGTGACCTTCCGCTGATGATGCAGACCAAAATCCTCCGGGTGCTGCAGGATCGGGAGGTCCGGCGCATCGGAGGGAAAGAGAGCATCAGAATTGATGTGCGCATTATTGCCGCTACCAACAGGAATCTGGAAAAGGAGGTTCCCGCAGGCCGCTTCCGCGAAGACCTCTACTACCGGCTCAGGGTGGTACAGATAGAGCTGCCGCCGCTTCGTGAACGGAAAGAAGACATTCCAGCGCTCGTCAACTTTTTCATCGGAAAGTACAACATAGAGTTCGGCAGGCGCATCAAGGGCATCAGCGACAGCTCGCTCAAGGCCCTCATGGAATACCACTGGCCGGGCAATATCCGTCAGCTCGAAGCGGTAATCGAACGCGCTGTGCTCATGAGCGATACCGACACCATACAGCCTCGCGATGTAAAGGACGAACTCCGGATGTCTCTCGAAAAGGGGCTGCTCGATATGGATATTCCGGATGAGGGGATCAACTTCGAAGAAATGGAGCGCGAGCTTCTCAAAAAAGCGATGGTAAAGTCCAACAATGTCGCCGCAAAAGCGGCCCGACTGCTCGGCATGAGTTATAAAACCTTCTGGTACCGCCTCGAAAAGTTCGGAATCAATACGAGTTCCTCAAAAGAGGATAATGCTCCCGATAAAAGGTAGTTTTCTCCCTTTTCCTGAAGATGCAAAAAGAGAAAACACTGCATTTTCGGGCATTCTACACATTTGGCATGAAGATTGCTTTGTTATCTGACGTTGTTTTGATAAAAAACAAAAAGTTTCTCAAGAAAAAATCACACGCAAAAGGAGGTGGAACACACATGAAGAAGATCATCGCTATCGTCGTTGCACTGCTTTTCGCTCTTTCCGTAACCGCAGCTATGGCAGCTGACGCTGCAAAGCCGGCAGACAAGCCTGCAGCAGCTCCGGCAGTAAAGGCTGACGAGAAGAAGGACGCAGCAGCTGACAAGAAGGCCGAGCCGAAGAAGGAAAAGAAGGCGAAGAAGGCAAAGAAGACCAAGAAGGCCGACAAGAAGGCTGAGGAGAAGAAGGACGCTCCGAAGGCTGAAGAGAAGAAGGCTGAGCCGGCAAAGAAGTAAGACTTCTTTGTTCTGCTTGAGTTTTTCAAGAGGGCAGATGCTCAGGCATCTGCCCTCTCTTTATAACACCCTTGCGCGCAAAGGACTCTGCTCATGATAAAAAAAATGGTTCTGATTGCCTGTTCTTTCCTGCTGGTTTTTGCCCTCGCAGCGCCCGCCTTTGCCAAGGAAAAGCTGAAGGTGATTCAGCGCACCGGTGAAGTGGTCGCAATCGATGCAGCCGCAAAGTCCATGACGGTTAAATACCGGAACGACACCATCATCGTCACTCTTACCGATACCACACTCGTCAAGATGCAACGTGAACGCAAGACGATCGGCGATATCAAAATGGGCGACCGGGTAACCGTGTGGTTCTTTGAGAAAGACAAAACCGCAAAGAGCATCGACATCAAGCCCGCAGCCGAACCGGCGAAGAAATAATCTGCAATCCCGCGGGCGCTGCAGAATCAGGCAGCGCCCGTTTTTTTGACCTGCCCCTGCGGTATGGGCTAAAATAACAGTTGTTTTTCAGGATGTTCAAAGAACAGCGATCTCATTGAAGGAGAACCGTGCATGATTGACGTACAACTTGCTGACCGCGTGAGAAGTCTGCCGCCGTATCTTTTCGCCACCATTGACAAAATGAAGGATGAAGCACTCGCCAGGGGGGTCGATCTCATCAATCTGAGCATCGGCGACCCGGATGTGCCGACCCCGCAACACATTGTCGAAGCAATGCAGGCTGCTGTGGTCAAAGCAGAACATCATCAGTACCCATCGTATGAAGGAATGCTCTCATTCCGCACCGCTGTCGCCGAATGGTACAAAGCCCGTTTTAACGTAACACTCGATGCCAAAACCGAGGTGCTTTCGCTCATCGGCTCGAAAGAGGGTATCGGTCACATTCCGCTGGCATTCGTCAACCCGGGAGATGTCGTTCTTGTCCCTTCCCCCGGCTATCCGGTCTATCCGGTCGGCACCCTCTTTGCCGGTGGCGAGTCGCACCTCATGCCGCTGCTCGAAAAGAACAACTATCTTCCGGACTTCACCATCATTCCGGAAGATGTGCTGAAACGCGCAAAGCTGATGTTTCTCAACTATCCGAACAATCCGACGTCCGCCGGAGCTCCGAAGTCGTTTTACGAAGAAGCGATTGCCTTGGCAAAGAAATACAACATCATTATCTGTCATGATGCCGCCTATTCCGAAGTCTATTTCGACGGCGAAAGACCAATGAGCTTCCTCGAAGTCGATGGAGCGAAGGAGGTCGGGATCGAATTCCACTCACTCTCCAAAACATACAATATGACCGGCTGGAGAATCGGATTCGCCGTGGGCAATGCGCAGGTGCTCGCAGGCCTCGGCAAAATCAAGTCGAACCTCGACTCCGGCGTATTCCAGGCAGTTCAGGAGGCCTCGATTGTCGCCCTGAGGACCGATGATGCAATCCTCGCGGATCTTCGCAGGATTTTCGAAGAACGCCGCGATGTCATGTATGAAGGACTCACCAGTCTCGGCCTGAAAGTACAGAAGCCGCAAGCAACCTTCTACCTGTGGGCAAAAGTTCCTGACGGCCATGATTCTTCGGGGTTTGTTGCCCATTTGCTCAACAATGCCGGTGTGCTCGGCACGCCGGGCGTCGGTTTCGGCGCTCCGGGCGAGGGATATATCCGGTTTGCCCTGACCAAACCGGTCGGGCGCATCAGAGAGGCGGTTGAGCGCATCAAGAAAGTCCTCTGAATGGCGACCGCCTGCATCGGCATCGGATCGAATCTCGGGGACCGACAGGCATACTGCATGGATGCGATCGAACGGCTTCGTGCAGCCGGATGCGTCATTCTCAAAATATCGTCTTTCATCGAAACAGAACCGTGGGGGCTGACCGATCAGCCCCCTTTTTTGAATGGCGCCGTGCTCGTAGAAACCGTCCTCCCGCCGCATGACCTCCTCAAGCTGCTCCTTTCAGTCGAGTCGTCCCTGGGCAGAATCCGGACCAAACCATGGGGGCCGCGCTGCATTGACCTCGACATCCTGCTGTATGACTCCACGGTTGTGGAGAGCAGCGAACTGACCATTCCGCATCCGCTTCTTCATACCCGGGCATTTGCTCTCGAACCGCTCGCGGAAATTGTCCCCGACGCCGTTCACCCGCTGCTCAACAAAACCATCCGCGAACTCTTCCGGGAGGTTCACCAATGACCAGGACCATAGCGGTAAAAAGCAGAACCCGCAATGAATTGATCGACATTACTGCTGAGGTGTCCGACCTGATTCGCGCTTCAGGAACGCAAAGCGGCACCTGTACCCTTTTCGTAACCCATACCACTGCCGGCATCACCATTAATGAGGGAGCTGATCCATCGGTCAGGCGCGACATACTGACCGCGCTTTCCCGGGTATTCCCCGAACACGGTGATTACCGGCATGCAGAAGGCAACTCCGATTCGCATATCAAAGCATCGCTGATGGGAAGTTCGGTCACGGTTCTCATCGAAGACGGGAAACCGCTCCTCGGCACCTGGCAGGCAATTTACTTCTGCGAATTTGACGGCCCGCGTTCGCGAACCGTGCTCTGCCGTATCGCATGAGGAGCAATCATCCTGCTTCGTCTTTTCATTGCGGGCGTGGTAACATACGCACATATTCTTTCTGGTGGAGGCCTCAATGCAGAATATGAAGCACGTAGAGCCGGTCCGGCTCACCGCAAACAGCCGCTTCCGTTTTCGTTGCTATAAGGGAATCTCCTGTTTCACGAAGTGCTGTAACAATATCGATATCATGCTTACGCCGTATGACATTATCCGGCTGAAGAACCGGCTCGGCATTTCGTCGGGCGAATTTCTGAACGATTACACCTATATTGAACTGGAAGAAAAATCGAATTATCCCTTTGTTTACCTGCGCATGAAAGAAGAATCGGGCCGGCCCTGTCCTTTTGTCTCGCCTGAAGGCTGCGTCATTTATGATGATCGCCCCGCAAACTGCCGCTACTATGCCGTCGGCCAGGCATCGTTGCGCAAGCAGGATGACAAGGATTCCCTGCCGTATACCGAAGAGTTTTACTTCCTGATCAAGGAACCCCACTGTCTCGGCTTTCAGGAAGACCGGCCGGTTACCATCGCCCAGTGGCGGGAAGAGCAGGGAGTCGATATTTACGACGATATGAATCGCGGCTGGAAAGACCTGCTGTTTTTGAGAAAAACACCCGGATTCCAGCTTGATGAAAAGAAACAGAAGGCGTTTTATCTGGCATGTTATGATCCTGATCGCTTCCGGCGTTTCATTTTTGAGTCACAATTCCTTAACCTGTTCGAAGTGGATGCAGAGCGCCTTGACCGTTTGCGCAGCGATGAAACAGCCCTGCTGCAGTTCGGATTCGACTATGCCAGATTCATCCTCGGCATCGAGGAAACCCTGAAGGCCAAGACGGCATCATCGGGCCAGAAGTAATCCGGGAGGCCGATCATGTCGACCGTCGTTGTTGTCAAAAAAAACGGGCTCATTGCGATGGCCGCCGATACCTTGACCAAGGCCGGCAATTCACGTGAATCCGCTGAATATGTTGTCAATCACAACAAGATCGTGCAGGTCGGCGACAACTACATTGCCCTCGCAGGCCCGACTTCCCTGAAGCTGATTCTGAAAAATTACTTTGCAACAACCAAGAACAAAATCCGCCTTGACTCCGTCGAAAATATCCTGAAAACGTGGCTCCAGATGCATGAAGCCCTGAAAAGCGCTTACTACATGAATGCCTCGGGAGATTCTGACGACTCGTTCGAGTCTTCTCAGGCCGATGCTGTTGTCGCAAACAGGCACGGCATATTCGGGGTGAGTTCGTATCGTGTTGTGCAGGAGTTCTCGAAATTTTACGCATACGGACAGGGCTGTGACTACGCTATGGGAGCCATGTTCGCCATCTATCACGATGCAGACAAAGACGCTGAGGACATTGCCCGCATCGGCATCACCGCGGCTGCCGAATTCGATGTCAGCACCGGTCTGCCGATGACGGTCGTGACGATCAAGCAGGGGAAACGATAGTCCGCAGGGACTCCCACAATTCCGGCTTCATCCCGAATGGTCATTAGCCCGGCAGATGACCGGATACCGCTGTGCTTTTCAGACGTCGTCATACTCGGACTCATGATGCCGGACACCGATCTTATTCAGTTCCTCCGTGAACTCCTTCACGAGTCGTTTGACCACCTCATGCTGGTCGTCCCGGTAGAAGAGAAACAGTCCGGTCATACAGTGCCGAGACGCCCCGCCCGCTGGTTTCTCCCCGACATGCTGCCAGACCGGCTGCAAGGCAGCACATACTTCAGACAGGTTTCGATACCGGTTCTCCGGATTCTTTGCCGTCGCCCTGAAGATAAACTGCACCAGCTCCTGCGGCAGATCTGGCACCAGCCGGCGGGGATCAGGAACCGGAGCATCAAGATGCTGCTTCAAAAGATCACTCAACTCCCCGCTCTGAAACGGCAGTTCGCCGGTCAGCAGCCGATAGGTCATGATCCCGAGGGAATAGATGTCTGAACGCGCATCGGCAGGCACCATGCGAATCTGCTCAGGCGAAATGTAGGATGGCGTTCCCCGAAGGCCGGCAGCCTCGGCCCCGGCGGGACAGGCAAGACCGAAATCCACGATCTTCGCCACCTCATCCGTGGTGATAAAAATATTGCCCGGCTTGATGTCTCCATGCACAATACCCGAAGCATGAGCATATGCCAGCCCGTGACAGACCTGCAGCACTATCCTGAGCGTTTCCGACAACGAGAGCCGGGGAGTTTCCTGCAGCACCTGCTGCAGTGACACTCCCTCCAGGTATTCCATGACAATGAAAACCGTCCGGTATATTTGTTCGATATCGTAGACCTTGACGATATTTTCATGGTTCAGGTTGGCGATAATGCGCGCTTCTTGCAGAAAAGTCTCCATGAATTCTGGCTCCATCGCCATAGTATGCTTGAGCATCTTGACGGCGACCGGCATGTTGAGTGTGGCATGGACTCCTTTGTAGACAAAGCTCCACCCTCCCTGACCGAGCATTTCGTTGACGACATACTTTCCGATCGTCCGCTCCGCAATGACCGGTGAGCGGGAAAAGCGGCTTGTCACTATATCGGTCAGAAAATGGCGGATTTCAGGATCACGAACACTGAGCTCCTCAAAGGATTTCTTGTCGAGCTGCCACACATCGGCTTCCGTCTGGGCATAGACGTGAGCGTTCCGCTCCTCCCCGGTCAGCAACGCCATCTCACCCACGATGTCTTCGCGTCCGAGAACGGTTATCGGGACCATACCGTCGTCACGCTCCACAACAACGGAACAGGTGCCGTTCTGGATAAGATAGAGACAGTCGCCCGGCTCGCCCTGCCGGATGAGGTGCTCGCCCGCTTGCAGATGCCGGTGCTTCAGCGCCATCAGGAGACTGAGCTTCCCCTCCGCAGAGACTGAGCTGAAGAAGCGGCTCTGCATGAGAAACTCATAAGCATCGCTCTGCATGCCGGCGATCCTGAAAAACTTGCTGTACATACTCCAACCTTATCGCTGATTGGATGAAAATGCAATCCAGCCCATGCCGACAGCTGTCAGGAAGCAGCTCGCAAACACATTCCCTGATTTCATGTTCCGTAAGGCCGATGGTATAATTCATACAGAGTACTGTGGCGATGTTTCAAAACACGCGTAACAGAATCACGGACAAACGGATTTTGATTTTAAGATGCACGGAGAAATCCTGATCAAAACAACACCAAGGAGGCAGTATCCATGGGAAAGCCGAGCGCGTCGTCTTCCACACTGAAGGCATTGATCAACCACGCCATCCAGGATCTCGAAGTAACGCCCGAGGAGTATGACAAAATCATGCAATGCGCGCATGATGACGGGCATATCGACAATGAGGAAAAAGCACTGCTTGCGCAGTTTCAGGAAATGCTGAGTAACGGGACGATCAAGCGAGTGAAGGGCTGATTTACCCGCAGTCGGAAGACTTTCCCGCTATCGGATTGTCCGGATCGAGACCCGGTGCTGCTGAGGCATTCCTCGCTTTCAGTTGTCCGCAGGCAGCAAGGATGTCCTGCCCCTTGCTCTTCCGGATAAAGGCATAATGTCCCGCACTGACCAGGATCTTCTGAAATGCACGGGTACGCTCATCATCCGGCGGCTCGAAAGCAGCTCCGGGAGAGGCATTGAACGGGATGAGATTCACCTTCGACGAGATGGTGCTCATGATCTCCTTGAGCCGCCGGGCATCGGCATCCGTATCGTTCACGCCCTTGAGCATGACATATTCGAACATGATATGCCGCCGGGGCAGGAGCGGATAGTTGCGGCATGCGGCGAGGAGTTCTCTCAGCGGATACGTTTTGTTGACGGGCATCACACGGTCGCGCACCTCATCTGTCGTTGCATTCAAGGAAATCGCAAGATTTACCGCAGGAGCCCTTGTCGGCAATTCTCGGATTCTGGGAACAATCCCTGCTGTCGAAAGCGTTATGCGACGAGCGGTAAGCTTCATCCAGTCGGTCATTCGCCAGAGTGCTTCGATTACATTGCCGGAATTCATGAGCGGTTCGCCCATACCCATCAGCACAATGTTCGTAAGCTCCCTTGGCGCAATATGCCGTGAGACCGAGATCACCTGATCGACGATCTCATGCGCTTCAAGATTGCGCTTCAGCCCGAGGGTGCCGGTAAGGCAAAAAGCACACTTCAGCGCACACCCCACCTGCGAAGAGATGCAGAGCGTCAGACGATCTTCTTCCGGGATCAGGACGCTTTCGATCGTTTCGCCATCTTCCAGTTCCCAGAGATATTTTTCGGTTCCATCTTCGGAGACGAGCCGTTCGAGCATCTTCAGATTGCTGATGTACGATTGTTCAGCCAAACGTTCCCGCAGGTCTTTGGAATACTCTGTTATCTCTTCGATATTCCGGGCGCGGCGTTCGTAAATCCAGTGTATCAGCTGCTTTGCGCGAAATTTTGTGAGCCCGAGCGACTGGATATATGCGGGCAGTTCCTCGCGGGAAAGCGCTTTCAGGTTTGTTTTGATCATGGGTTATTATACCTTTGACCGCACATGCCCTGCTGCCTGAAGCTCTGCCGTTCAGCACACCAATGGGCGGCTGGACAGAAAGGCTCCGGACATGTTCAGGACGTTGCTGGGGCGTTCGTGGAGCCGCGGTGCCTAACCCCGGCAGGCCGCATGGAGATTGTCAGGTTCTGCTGTCGTCTGCTTGCCCTTGAGCAGTGAAATACGATACAATCGTCACTATGAAACGAACAATCGTAATCGGAATGATGCTCTGCGGCTGTCTTACATTCGGTTGTGTTGCCTCAACTCCCGGGCCTGAAGCTGAAAAGGATGCTGCCTTTTATGTGAAAATGGCGCAGGCGTATATGAGCGAAGGACGCTTTCAGCTTGCCTCCGTTGAACTGCACAAGGCGCTGCAGCAGGAACCAGGCAATGCCAGTGTTCTCAGCAATCTCGGCATTGTGCATCTGCAGTTTCAGGAGTACGATCATGCGGTAAAATATTTCCAGCAGGCGGTTGCTGCGGATCCGCGGCTGACTGAGGCGTATCTCAACATGGGCATCGCCCAGATGAATATCCGGCAGTTCAAGGAAGCTGCAGAGTCTTTCCGTCAGGCGCTTGCAGACCCGCTCTACACCGCGCCCGAACGGGCGTACTACAATCTCGGGCTTGCCCTGTACCGTCTCGGCAGCTACGACGCATCGATCAAGGCTTTCAATGATGCCCTGAAGAGGAACCCGAAGTATGTGCTGCCGCTGTATGGAATGGCTCTTGTCCTGAACCGTATGGATCGCCTGTCGGAAGCTGCCGAGACGCTGGAAAAGGCGCTGGAGTTCGATCCGAACATTCAGGGAGACCGCGAACGCTTCACGGATGATGTTCGCAAGAGGCTGCGCATGGCTACCGGTGATGCCGAGCAGGATCTCCAGGATCTTCTTGATATCCTGAAATACTAGCAGCCTTTCCGCACTCCTTCAATCTTCCAAACCGTTGTTCTTCAGCCTCCTGGTTTCTTGCTGGCCTGTGGCGAGGCACTGTGCTCTTTCAACCCGGAATTGTCATTAGCCCGGCAGGGCAGGCAACGCCGCTCAACTGTCACCCCGAAAAGTCATGGACATTTTCGGGGGCCCCGCTTCTCGGACGGCGTCCAGCCGTCCTCCGAGGTATTCGCCTCGCACATACGTCCTGTATGCGTCACTTCGCCGAATAAATCCGCTCTGTTGCCAGCCCAGCCGGGCTCTGAGCGCTTTCGATCGAATCCAGTGACTTTTTTGGGATGATATTTCTGGGTTAAAGCAAAGAAAGAGGCCGGCAGGAAACCCTGCCGGCCTCTTGTGGTGCAGCGGAACTACTACTTTCCGAACTTGATCAGCAGCGGAGCAATCAGCAGCGCCACGATGTTGATGACCTTGATCATCGGGTTGATTGCCGGACCTGCAGTATCCTTGTACGGGTCGCCGACCGTGTCGCCGGTGACAGCAGCCTTGTGGCCGTCGCTGCCCTTCTTGTGCATGACGCCCTTGTCGTCGGTTACGCCGTCTTCAAAGATCTTCTTGCCGTTATCCCATGCGCCACCGCCAGAGGTCATGGCGATCGCCTGGAACAGACCGGTGAGGATCGAGCCGATCAGCATGCCACCAAGCGCTTCGCGGCCGAGGATAAAGCCGACTGCCAGCGGAGCAACAACCGGGATGAGCGCCGGAAGCATCATTTCCTTGATTGCCGACTGGGTAACGATGTCGACGCACTTGCCGTATTCCGGTTTGCCGGTGCCTTCCATGATGCCCTTGATCTCGCGGAACTGTCTGCGAACCTCGTCAACAACGCCGCCGGCAGCCCTTCCGACCGCCAGCATGAGCAGACCGCCGAAGTAGTACGGAATGAGACCGCCGAGGAAGAGACCGGCTATGATCATGGGGTTGGAGAGATCAAACTGTATTGCCGACGGGAACGAACGCGAGTACTCAGCAAACAGAACCAGTGCTGCAAGAGCAGCGGAGCCGATTGCATAGCCCTTCGTGACCGCCTTGGTGGTGTTGCCGACTGCATCGAGCGGATCAGTGACTGCGCGGACAGATTCCGGAAGCTCGGACATTTCCGCAATACCGCCGGCGTTGTCCGTAATCGGACCGTAGGAGTCAATTGCAACAACAATACCGGTCATCGAAAGCATCGAGACCGCCGAGAGCGCGATAGCGAAGAGACCGCCGCTCGGGTTGCCCGAGAAGCCTCCGCCGAGGGCAAACGAACCGAGGATCGCGCCGACGATGGTGAGCGCCGGAAGTGCGGTCGCTTCCATACTCATGGCGAGACCGGCGATAACGTTGGTGCCGTGGCCGGTCAGTGAAGCCTTGGCGATGATCTTGACCGGCCGGTATTCCTTGCCGGTGTAGTACTCAGTGATCCAGACGATCAGGCCGGTAAGCACGAGGCCGATGACCGCGCAGAGGAAAACGTTCATGACCGACATCGTCTGCTGTCCTGCCGGCAGAAGTCCCATAAACCAGGAAGTGGCAAAGTAGAACGCGATTGCTGCCAGAATGCCGGCAACGGCAAGCCCCTTATACAGGGCGCCCATGATGTACTGGCTTGCGCCCATTTTCACAAAGTAGGTTCCGATAATCGAGGCAATAATGGAAATACCGCCGAGCAGCAGCGGATATTCAACCCAGAGACTGCCTGCGCCAAAAACGGTTTTTGCGAGCAGCATGGCCGCAACGATGGTAACGGTATAGGTTTCATACAGGTCGGCCGCCATGCCTGCGCAGTCACCCACGTTGTCGCCGACGTTGTCAGCGATAACCGCCGGGTTGCGCGGATCGTCTTCCGGAATGCCTGCTTCAACCTTTCCGACGAGGTCGGCGCCGACATCGGCAGCCTTGGTGTAAATACCGCCGGCGATACGGGCAAAGACCGACATGAGCGAACAGCCGAAGCCGAGACCGATAAGCGCGTGAAAGGCCGTTTCAACATCGACCATGGACTTGGCGATCATATAGAAGATCGAGATGCCGAGAAGACCAAGGGCAACAACCATGACTCCGGTCACCGACCCGCCCTTGAAAGCAACCGAAAGTGCGTCCTGAAGACCCTTCTTGGCTGCTTCAGTGGTGCGCACGTTCGACATGACGGTAACCATCATGCCAAAATAGCCGGCTGCGGCTGAGCCGATAACGCCGATGATGAAGCCGAGGGCTGTCCAGAGACCGAGGCCGACGGCGATAATAACGAACAGTACGACGGCAACCATCGCAACCGTCTTGTACTCTCTGGCGAGGAAGGCTTCAGCGCCTTCCTTGATCGCTTCCGAAATTGCGACCATCTTCTTGTCGCCGGTCGGCAGACTCGCGACCCACGACTTCGTGACAAATGAATAAATGATACCTATTGCACCGCAAATTAAAGCAAAAATCAATATCGGTGTCATGCTTTTTCCTTTCCTCCTTCAGATTTCTTGTCTATTTGCTGCAATCCGCCAATTGTACTTCATGCTTCGCTACCCCCTCTGAAACGCTCACCTCCCCAAAACCGTCATTATACCATCATGATTTCCCTTTTTGAAGCACAGCCGCCTAGCTCCGGTTGCTGTACTTGGCAAAAACCATCGCCGTGGTACGGTAGACCATATGTGCCATCTTGGAGTACGGCGCATAGGCAAACAGCACAAATACGAATACCAGATGCGCAAAATACATCGGATACCCGAGAACCGGGATATTCGCCAGTCGGAGAATCTGCGCCAGCATGCCGGTCAGACCAACGCCGTACACAATGAAGATAAAGAACCAGTCAAAATAACTGCCGATACCCGACTTCTCCTGGTTCTTGAACCGGTTCAGAATGACCATGGTTATGCCGACAAGCAGCGCGATACCGCTCACATTGCCGATCCATTTGACGATGTTCGTCTGCGGATACGGACCATTGTAGTTGAAAACATAAATATACGAGGCCGCAAGCGCAGTTGTGATCGCCAGGCCGACAAATGAATAGAAGACGATCTTGTGCGCGATCGAACGATCCTTCGCCACCCCGCACTTTTCAAATACCGAATGCGTCAGAATTTCCTGAATCGTCGCAATGACTGCGGAAATGACGTCTTTTCTCGGCGGTTCGGGATGATTTGCCGCCATAGCGGCCCAGTATTTTTTTACTCCCTTGTAGAACATGACCACTGCAAATATCGCGGTGAGCACAAACACCGGATCAATGTAGGCCGTCGGCGGAAACATGAGGGAGTACGACATGAGCTGCCCGTTCGGGATACGCGGGATGCCGTTGGTCAGATGGCCCTGAATGAAGAGTTCGAACAGGAAGATGATGGTCGGAATGGCGAAGAGGAGAATCGCAAACTTTGCGTCATTCACCATTTTCCCCATGCAGGACGGGCTCGAATATTCCTGAATCGTCATCTTCCGCACCGCTCCGAGCACCTCGCCCGGCTTTGCGCCGCGCGGGCAATGGGCTGTGCAGTCGCTGCACTGGTGGCAGAGCCAGACATCCGGGCTCGCCAGCAGCTTGTCTTTCAGTCCCCACTGGGCATACAGCATCTCCTTGCGCGGGAACGGTTTCCGATCGGGGGTGACGTCGCAGACAACCGTGCAGGTCGAGCACTGGTAGCACTTCTTGAGTGATTCACCGCCCGCAGCAATGATCGCTTCGGTAAACTTCAAATCCGGTTTGATGATCTGATCTGACATTCCGTCACCCTCCTACATGCCCTTGAACGGATTCGGGCCGATATCTTTGATCTTTTCTACAAAATCCGCGATCATCTGCGGCACTTTTCCGTATTCGTCGATGGCGACTTCGACCATCTTGACGCGGTCGGACTCGAGCTGCAGACGGTCGAGAGTTTCCTGGACCTTGCCGAGGCGGTAGTTGGCCAGTTCGCTGCCCTTTGCAAAGTGGCACTGATAGTTCTCACCGAACTTGCATCCCATCAGCAGCATGCCGTCAACACCGCGGGAGAAAGAGTCAGCCAGCCAGACAAGGTTCATCGATCCAAGGCAGCGGAGCGTCACAAAACGGACGGCGGGATCGATCTTTGTCTTCTGCAGCGCTGCGGTATCAATCGCCGGATAGGCGTCGTTTTCACAGCAGACGACCAGAATCCGTGGCTCGTCTTCGTCGTCCGGAACCGAGCATGCCTTCATCATCGAACCGATCATGTCCACATGGAAATCCTTGAATGAAACGATTCGCTCGGGACAGGCGCCCATGCAGGTCCCGCAACGCCGACAGCGTCCCGGCTTGAAGTAGGGAGTTCCCTTTTCGTCTTCATCGATCGCACCGAACGGACACTCCTCCGTACACCGCTTGCAGGAGGTGCAACGTGTCATCATCGGGTCCGGGTAGGTAAGGTCCCAGGCGCGCGGATGCACCGCCATGCCGGTCGCAACATGTTCGGCGGACTGGATCGCCTTGAGCGCAGCCCCCGTCGCATCTTCCTGCGCTTCGCTCATGTTCATCGGCTGACGAACCGCTCCGGCGGCATACACGCCCGTTCTCCGGGTTTCATACTGGAAGCAGATAAAGTTGGAATCCGCAAAGCCGTTGAACAGTTCGAGGTCCGGCAAGCCCGGTCCCTGACGATACTGCAGGTTCAGCACCGGATCATCCGCCGTCGCCGGAACCATGCCGGTTGCCAGGACCACGAGGTCGGCCTCCAGCTTTACCGCCGAGCCGAGCAGTGAATCGGTCATCTCCACAAAGAGATTGCCGTCCGGGCCTTCCGTGACGCCGCTTACTTCCGCTTTGGTCAGCATGACGCCCGGATCGTTCTGGGCTTCCTTGTAGTAATATTCAAGGCGGCCCGGGGTGCGGATGTCCTTGTACAGAATCATCGCAACCGCTTCAGGGTCCTGCCGCACATACTTCGCCTGCTTCAGCGACGTCACGCAGCACATTGCAGAACAATACGGCAAATGGTTCGCGTCCCGCTGGCCCGCGCACTGGATAAAGGCGACTTTTTTGGCCGGCTTGCCGTCAGAGGGACGGGTAATCCCGCCTTTCCGGGCAATCTCTTCCAGTTCCACCTGGGTGACGACATTCTTGTACTTTCCATAGCCGAGGTGACCGAGTTTGGACGCGTCATACGGTTTCCATCCCGCTGCAAGAATGATTGCGCCGATTCTTACCTGTTCAGAACCGCCATTGGCCGTTATGGTCACATCAAACGCGCCCGGCTGCCCCTCGATCTTCTCGACCTTTGCCGATTTGAACACCTTGATATTTGCATTGCTTTCGACTGCCTTGATGGTCGGTTCGATTTCAGCATCAACAATCAGCGGCTCCTTGTATGGAAGCGCTGTGGGAATTTTTTTGTAAAGCTTCGATACAAAACCACCCAGAGCAGCTTCCTTTTCCACAAGAACAACCTTCGATCCGGCCTCTGCCGCCTGCAGTGCAGCGTTCATGCCCGAAATGCCGCCGCCGATGACGAGGATGTCCTTGACCGTCTCCATGAGATACGGCTCCGGCATGTCGCCCTTCTGTGCCTTGATGATGCCCATCTGGACATAGTCTTCGAACGCAAGTTGCGCGTCGGACTTTTCCTGCGTCCAGACCGCCAGCTCACGGACCGGCACGCGCTCCACAATGCAACCGGGGAAGTCGAATTCCTCATACTTCACGCGACCGGAACAGGCGGCCAGCACCAGCGTATTGACCCCTTCCGCTGCAATGTCGGCCTTGATCATTGCCAGACCATCTTCGCCGCAGAGTGCATCGCTCGTTTTGGCAATCGCGCACTTGTATTTGTTTTTAGCCAGATTTTCCATCTTTTCGGTCTTGATTGCGTCACCGATCGAGCAACCCTTGCAGATATACAGTGCGAGTTTCTTTTCCATCGATGATTACCTCCCCTTCCCGGCCTGGATCGCCTTGAGCGCCGCGCTCGTCGCATCCTGAGCCGACTTCGAGACATCCATCGGGTTTCTGCCGCATCCGGCGGCATACACGCCCGCAGCAGATGCAGCAAATCCTTCGACATAATTCACACCCGGAATCTGGTGAGACATGCCCGCAGGCTCCATGCCGGTCGCCAGGACAACCATGTCGAAGGTTTTCTCAACCTTGTCACCGGTCAGCATGTCTTCGGCGGTAACCGTCACATCGCCGCCCTTCGCCCGCTCGATCTTTGCGACCTTGCCCTTGATGAACGTCACCTTCTGATCGGCCTGAATCTGGTTCAGGAACTTCTCATACCGTCCCGGCGTCCGCATGTCGATATAGAAAATCGAAACCTCAGCCTCCGGATTTTGCTCCCTGACATACAGCGTCTGTTTGAGCGATGCCATGCAACAAATATAGGAACAGAAGGCGAGATGATTCTCGTCGCGGCTGCCCGCACACTGCACAAAGGCGATCTTCTGCACCGGCTTGCCGTCGGACGGACGGTTGATAGCGCCGCCGGTCGGGCCGTTCACCGCTGCGAGCCGTTCCATCTGCATGTTCGAAATCACATTCGGAACTTTTCCGGATCCGAGCGTCTCGATCTTGTCCGCATCATACGGATTCCAGCCGGTCGTCACGACAATGCTGTTTACCTTGAGCGTCAGCGTCTCCGGCTTCATGTCGAGATCGATCGCGCCGTATGTGCAGGCATCCTTGCACGGCGTGCCGCAGTCTTTTTTGCACGCCTTGGTATCTATGACATAGTGCTGAGGGAATGCCTGGTTGAACGGCAGGTACGCAGCTTTCGTCGTGTCCATGCCGAAGTTGAAGTCATTCGACCGCGTTGCCGGACAGACCTCCGCACAGGCGTTGCACGCAGTGCATTTGCTGTTGACCATGCGGGGATGCACCTGAATCGTCACATCGTAATTGCCGGGCTCTCCCGCAATCGACGTCACCTCCGCCATCGTATGGAACGTGACGTTCGGATTCGTCTTGATGCGCCGGAAGTTGATTTCAAGGCCGCAGACCGGCGGGCACATCTTCGGGAAGTACTTGTTCAGCTGCGCAACCCTGCCCCCCAAATAGGCATTCTTCTCGACGATGATCACCTCAGCCCCTGATTCGGCCGCATCGACCGCGGTCGTCAGGCCGCTGAAGCCGCCGCCGATCACCAGGATGCGACTGGGCTTATCACTGGTTTGCATGCTCTTCCTCCTCTATTGCGTTGTGTTCTGAGACGGCACTGCGCACACCAGGAAACGCCGGGACCGGCGCTCCCTGCTCTGCCCACTGCCGGAGAAAAAAAGGAGAGAGGGGCTGCAGCCCCTCTCCCGGGTATGCATTGTTACGCAAAAAGCTCCTTGTACGGAACCTTTTTGAGTGTATAGGTGTCGGTTGCTGCATCATAGGTCGAGTTGACGAAGCACTTCCAGTTCGTGTCGTCGATCGGGAGGAAGTCGCCGCGATAGTAGTAGCCCGGATACCGGGTCTCTTCACGGAACAGGATGTGGCGTGCATGCGCCTCAACCGACAGGATACGATGATAGTTCTCCCAGCAGCGGAGCAGCTCATGGAGATTGGCGGCCGCCATCTTGTTGGCATCTTCCTTGAGCAGCTGGAGCAGCTTGAGCCCTTCTTCGAGAAGGGTCTTGGAGGTCATGTACCAGGTGGCGCACCCGCCGAAATACTCGTCCGCGATCTTCTGCATACGTGCCTGGAGCATCTTCGGACGGATGTAGTACGGGTTGGTAAGCGGATCGGTCGAGTAGGTTTTGTACTTCTCATAGACCTCAAACGGCAGATAGAGTTCTGCGCAGATTTCGTCGGCAGTCTCCTTGATCGTCGGCTTGAAGTTCGGCTCATCGAGGATCAGCGCGATAGCCGCTTTGGCTGCAAGGCGGCCTTCTGCGTGAGAGCCAGACGAGAACTTGTGACCGGATGCGCCGACAACGTCACCCGCCATGAAGAGACCCTTGACGGTGGACATGCGGTTGTAGCCCCAGCTCCACTCCGGCGGCGTTCCCGGTATGTCTCCGGGTCCGCTGACCCAGAAGCCTGCACAACCGGCATGCGAACCGAGGAGATACGGCTCGGTCGGCATGATTTCGGACGGTTCCTTGTTCGGCTCGACGTTCTTGGAAGCCCAGAGGCCTGCCTGACCGATTGCCATATCAAGGAAGTCTTCCCATGCTTCTGCTTCGAGGTGCTTGATCTTCTTCTGTGCGTCTTTTTCGCCGAACTTCTCGACGAAGGTCTTGTTGATCGCTTCCATTGCATGATGGGTGTTCATCCAGATCGGACCCTTGCCGGCCTTCATGTCCATCATCATCATGTGGTTGCGGATGGCGGTACCCATCTTCTCTGCATAGGGGCTGTAGAGCTTCTTCGTGGCTTCGAAGTTTTCACCGGTGCAATAGTCTTCGCCCATCGCATTGCGGGCCTGTGCCTTGAAGAAGAGGAACCATGCGCCGACCGGTCCGTATCCATCCTTGAAACGTGCCGGGACGAAGCGGTTTTCCATCATGGTCAGCTCTGCGCCGACCTGCAGACCGAGTGCATAACCGGAGCCGGAGTTCCAGACCGGATACCATGCGCGGCCCTGGCCTTCAGCAATCGAACGCGGGCGGAAGCAGTTGACCGCGCCGCCTGCTGCGTTGATGATCGCCTTGGCCTTGAAGATGTAAACCTTGTTCTCACGAACGCTGAAGCCGGCGACTGCCGCAATGCGCTTCGGATCGTTGGCATCCTTGAAAGCCTTGACACAGAAGACACGCTCATACAGGTTCTGCGCCATGCCGGTTGCTTTTCTGTTGTACTCAAGCGCTGCCTTGGCAGCTTCTGCAACGACAACCTTGTAGGATTCGCCGTTGATCATGATCTGCCATTTGCCCGAACGGACCGGCGTGCCGCCGTCCTTCAGGAGCGCCTTGCCCTCGTCGCGGGCCTGAAAGCCGTCGAGCGAGAAGCCATCATCGCCTTTTTTCCAGATCGGGAGGCCCCACTCTTCAAAAAGGTGAACGGAGTTGTCGACATGGCGGCCGAGGTCGGCAACCAGGTCTTCACGGATGATGCCCATCAGGTCGCCGCGGACATACTTGACGTAATCGGCAACCTTGTTCTCTCCCAGGTAGGTGTTGATTGCGGAAAGACCCATGGCGACCGCGCCGCTTCTGTCAGCAGCTGCCTTGTCGACCATCACGACCTTCAGGCCTTTCGGGGTTGCATAGCGGGCTGCTTCATATGCTGCACCGCAGCATGCCATACCGCCGCCGACGAGGAGCAGATCCGCCTCGACTTCGACGATTTCCGGCTTCTGGCAGTATGAAAACGTACAGGTTTCTTTTTCCATTAGTATGATCCCCCTTCCTTATTCAGCTTTGCACGGGCCGTTAAAGAAGCCCGGTTTCTTGAGGTCGTCAAAATTCGGCTCCGGCAGACCGGCATAAATCGTATCGGCGTTGTTTGCGCCTTCTGCGGTCAGGCGGATCGGGAATTTGTAACGTTTCAGGGAACCATTGCGGAACTTGACGGTCCACATGATGGAATCCGAACCGCGCATCGGGATGACATTGCCGCCGAGCGGTGCGAAATCCTGATACGCACGGACTTCAATGGCCTGCTGCGGGCAGATCTTCACGCAGTTGTAGCACTCCCAGCACTGCTCCGGCTCCTGGTTGTAAGCCTTCATCAGATTCCGGTCGAGGGTCATAAGGTCGTTCGGACAGATGTACTGGCAGGCAGTCTTGTCCTGAGCCTTGCAACCGTCACACTTTTCAGCGATGACAAAACTTGGCATAAAGCGAAACCTCCTTCTGAATGTTGTTTATATGGGGTACAGCTCAACTACCGAACGCATGAACGATGAACTCCTCCGGATTCTGCACCTCCTTTCGGAACATCGAATGGGGACAGGGCCGTCGGCCCTGCCCCGCTTATTCAACTGCGTTATTTCTTTTCGCCTTCTGCGTACTTGTGCAGCTTGATCTCGACCTTCTCGGTCAAGCCGGCATAATACTCTCTCAGGATTTCGAGAACCTCAGGCCGGCTGAACTTCGTGGTAACCTCTTCGCCCTCGGAGAGCATCTTGCGGAGCTTCGTGCCGGACAGCAGGATGCGGTCATCCTTGCCGTGCGGGCAGGTCTTCATGGAAGCCATGCCTTCACACGCGTTGCAGTAGAAGGTCCAGTCGATCTTGAGCGGCTTGGTCTCGAGCGCGCCGGCCGGGATCTCTTCAAAGATCTTCTGCGCATCGAACGGGCCATAGTATTCGCCGACACCGGCATGGTCGCGACCGACGATGAGATGGCTGCACCCGTAATTCTGGCGGAACAGGGCATGGAGCAATGCTTCACGCGGGCCTGCATAGCGCATGTCAAGCGGATAACCGCCGACCATAACGGTGTTCTTCACGAAATACTTCTCAACCAGCACGTCGATGCATTTCTGGCGGACATCCGACGGAATGTCGCCCGGTTTCAGCTTGCCGAGGAGCATATGGATGTAAACGCCGTCGCAGACTTCGACCGCGATCTTGGCAAGGAACTCATGGGAACGATGCATGGGGTTTCTGGTCTGGAATGCGGCAACCCGGCTCCACCCCTTCTCTTCAAACGCCTTGCGGGTCTCGGCAGGACGCTGGTAGATACCGGCGTATTCGGTCGGGAACGTGCCTTCGCTGAGAACCTTGACCGGTCCGGCGAGGTTGACCTCGGCCTGATCCATGACCATCTTGACGCCCGGATGCTCGACCTCGGTCGTCTTGTAGACCTTCTGGCACTCATATGCCTTGTCGATCGTATACTTTTCGGTGACCTTCATGGTCGCCATGATCTCGTTGAACTCTTCCGAGAACAGGGCGATCTCTTCGCCATCCTTAATGGCGTCGGCATCGGCCTTGGAGCACGAAACCGTGATCGGGATCGGCCAGAAGGTGCCGTCAGCCATGGTATAGTTGTCGCAGACGCCCTGCCAGTCTGCCTTGGTCATGAACCCGGTCAGCGGAGTGAAGCCGCCGATACCCATCATGATCAGGTCGCCGGTCTCGCGGGAACTGATATTGATCTTTTTGAGCGTTGCTGCCTTTGCCTTTTCTGCGGCCAATGCGGCACCTTCGAGCAGAAGCGGCATCAGCTTTTTGTCTTTGCCATGCGGATTAACAAGTGCCATTCACAACCTCCTTGAAATATGCTTCTTTCTTTTGTGTTATTTCAGGCCGAGCGCAGCGCAGACCTGAGCGAATATTTCATCGATGCTGCCGGTTCCGGAGATCGACTTCACGATCCCCTTTTTTTGGTAATAGTCGAGCAGCGGAGCGGTCGATGCGGTATAAACGTCGAGACGTTTCTTGATCGTCTCTTCCTTGTCGTCGTCGCGCTGGTAGAGCTCGGCGCCGCATTTGTCGCACTTGTCACCGGCCTTCGACGGGGAATAATAAATGTTATACATCTGGCCGCACGCCTTGCAGGTGCGACGCCCGGTGAGACGCTTCATCAGATCTTCAAACGGAACATCCACACTAAGTGCTGCATCGAGCGACATGTTCAGACCGGCGAGCATCCTGTCGAGGGCCTCGGCCTGGGAGGTGTTCCGCGGGAACCCGTCCAGAATATAGCCCTTTTTCACATCATCCTGCTTGAGGCGCTCCTCGACCATGCCGAGAACTACACTGTCGGGAACCAGCTGCCCCTGGTCCATGTAAGACTTTGCTTCCTTGCCGAGCGGCGTGCCTGCTGATACTGCGGCTCTCAGAAGGTCACCGGTCGAAATCTGCGGAATGCCGTATTTTTCGACCAGTTTTTTTGCTTGCGTCCCCTTGCCGGCACCGGGTGCGCCGAGAAGAACAATTCTCATGAATGCAGCCCTCCAATCGAAAGATGTGCTTGTGATATACCTTAATCCTTGAGGGGCGTTAAAGCAATTTTAATATTATTATGTGCTGATAAAAATTGCTAATATGTTTATAACTTACTGTTTTTACTCAATAAATCGCATAAATTCGGCGAACTTGTCAAGTGCCTTTTTCCGGTGGCTCAAGGCGTCCTTTTCGGACGCGCTCATTTCGGCAAAGGTCCGGTCATGCCCGGCAGGGTAGAAAACCGGGTCATAGCCGAACCCTGCCGCCCCCCTCGGCTCCCGGCCGATTGACCCCTCGGCAACCCCCCAGAAGGTGTGGACCTCTTCTCCGGGAATCGCAAGCGCAATGCAGCAGACAAACCGGGCCTCGCGCTGACTGTCCGGGATTTCCGCCATTTCCGAAAGCAGTTTTTCGACATTGAGGATATCGGTCGCCCCCTCCCCGGCATATCGTGCCGAGAACACGCCGGGGGCTCCATTGAGCGCAGCGACTTCCAGCCCGGAGTCATCGGCAAACGCCATCCGTCCGGTGAACGCTGCGACAGCCTCGGCCTTCTTGATGGCGTTGCCGTCAAAGGTATCGCGATCCTCCTCCACGTCGGGGCAATCGGGGAAATCAGCCAGCGACAGGACGGTTACCGGATGGCCGGCCAGAATCCTCTGAATTTCCTCTGCTTTTTTCCGGTTTCTCGACGCAAAAACAATCTCCATACGGGAACTCCTCTCAGCGGGTGGTCAGCAACGGTTTCAGCTTACCATGAAGCGCCTTTTCTCGCAAGAAACGGGCCATGTATTTGACTTTTCTGGCCTCCATGAGGTAGATTAAACGTCAGCGGGGTGGAGCAGCTCGGTAGCTCGTCGGGCTCATAACCCGAAGGTCGCAGGTTCAAATCCTGCCCCCGCCACCAAAAATCCGGCATTTTGTATTTGAACAGCCCATCGGCAT
>JAAYUK010000175.1 GCA_012517735.1 Nitrospiraceae bacterium | reverse complement strand
TGGCTCCCGGGGAGGGACTCGAACCCCCGACAGGGTGGTTAACAGCCACCTGCTCTGCCGGCTGAGCTACCCGGGAAGCCAAAATGCGAGTAATATTATTGCCAATAACAGGCGTGGTTGTCAACCATATCGCGGCCTCTATTGCCTCAGCCTCGAATTGTTTGATATACTACAAATCCTGAGCGGCGGCGTAGCTCAGTTGGTCAGAGCATGCGGCTCATATCCGCAGTGTCCGGGGTTCAAATCCCTGCGCCGCCACCATATCTCCAATCAAAAGCAGGGGGCCTGAAAAGACCCCCGCTTTTTTTGCCGATCTGTCACATCCTTCAAATCCGGAATCAGGGGCGTCCGATCGAGCGATACTCGAACCCTTCCGCACGAACTTTTGCCGGATCGTACACATTGCGGAAATCAAAAAAGAATGCGGAGCGCATACTCTTTTTAATACGCGCAAGATCAAGATTGCGAAACTGATTCCATTCAGTCATGATGACGACGGCGTCAGCCCCTTGGCAGGCATCGTACGCATCGCGGCAGAACCGAACCTCAGGCAAAGCGTTCCGCGCGTTGTCCATCGCAACAGGATCATATGCCCGAATGGCGGCTCCGGCAGCCTGAAGTTGCCCGATGAGGCGCAGCGCAGGCGCCTCGCGGATATCGTCGGTATTCGGCTTGAACGAAAGCCCCAGCACGGCGATGGACATGTTTTTCAGGTCTGCTCCCATAACGGCGAGAATCCGCTCGGCGTTCCGGGCGACTTGCCGTTCATTCGCGGAAATTGCGGCCCGAACGATCTCGAAGGGAACCCCGTGATCGGCAGCGATTTTCAGCATGGCACGGGTGTCCTTCGGGAAACAGGAGCCGCCGAATCCGGCCCCTGCATGCAGGAACTTGGCGCCGATCCGGCCGTCCAGTCCCATGCCCTTGGCAACAACATTCACATCAGCACCGACCTGTTCGCACAAGCGCGACATCTCGTTGATGAAGGAGATCTTCACCGCAAGAAACGAATTTGCCGCGTATTTGATCAGTTCAGCCGTCTCAACGTTCGTAATGACAAAAGGCGTCTCAATCAGATACAGCGGCCGGTAGAGGTCTTTCATGATCGCCACCGCCTGCTGGCTCCGCGCTCCGATAATCACCCGGTTGGGCCGCATGAAATCCTCGATGGCAGCTCCTTCCCGCAGGAATTCAGGGTTTGAAACAATATCAAAATCAACGCCTTCTTTCCGCTCAGCCTCAATCAGAGACCTCACCCGTTCCCCCGTGCCGACCGGAACGGTGCTTTTGGTAACGATAACCTTGTATGAAGTGAGGTGCTTCGCTATCTCCCGGGCAACCCCTTCGACATAGGAAAGGTCAGCTGAGCCGTCTTCCTGCGGCGGGGTGCCTACCGCAATAAACACCACCAGCGCCTCGGAAACTGCAGCCCCCAGGTCGGTCGTAAAGAACAGGCGTCCCTGCTCTGCATTGCGACGCACCAGGTCTTCCAGTCCCGGCTCATAAAAAGGGATTTTGTACTGATTGAGGCGCTCTATCTTTTCCGCATCGTTATCGACACAGGTGACCGTCACACCGAATTCGGCAAAACATGCCCCGGTGACCAGCCCCACATATCCGCTTCCGATCACTGCTATATGCATATATCCTCCCGAAACAAACCGGCTCAACACCACAAATTGCAACATCACTCCAAATGGGCGACCTATTACTATACAAAAAAACAGGCCGGAAAAACGATTTCCCTTTAATTGATGCCGACAGGTTTCGTATAATAATCAGGCCATGTCATACGTTGACAAGAAACACAAATACGATCAGGCGATAGCGAAGTACAGCAAGATCATCCGTGAGCATCCGGAAGACCATCGCGCGTGGAACAACCGGGGCATCGCCTACCAGAAAACCGGCCAGTACGACCTCGCTATCCGCAACTACTCAAAATCGTTGGAATTAAAGCCTGATTTCTTCCTCGCCTTTATCAACCGCGGCAACGCCTATCAGGAAATCGGCAAGCTTGAAGAGGCGCTCAGCGATTACAACAAGGCCATTGAGGTCAACCCCGAAAACGATATGGCGTTCAACAACCGCGGATTCCATTTCATCCTCATGGGGAGACTGGATGAAGCGGAGCGTGATTTGCGCAGGTCGATCGAGCTGAATCCGGACAACGTTTATGTGCATAACAGCATGTGCGAACTCTTTGCGGCCCGCAACATGCCCGAAGAGGCCTGCGCATGGCTGAGACGGGCGATCGAAAAAGGCTACAACAACTGGCACTACATCAAAACCTCAAAGACGTACCGCCTTATCAGAAACCATCCCGAATTCCAGAAGATCATCGCCGGGAAATAGATTCAACACACACTGATGGAACTTTGCAGAGGATGAGTGTGCTGAAAAGAAACAGCTGTTGACAGAAATATCCTGACAGTCTTCTATATGCGCTTTGACTCCCTCTTCACGGAACCTTTGCGGACAGCTGCGGCACGGAACCGGAAGGCATCGTCAAGCCACTGCAGCTTTTCTTCAGCAGAAGCATGACGAAACCGCTCAATATTTTCACGCGACACCCTGTGCGCAAAATTCCGCAGCTTACTTTTCGCCATCGAGCATCTCCAGTTCGTTCAGCGCCTCAACATCCGCAATATCCTGCGGCCGCCCCGCTTTCAGTTTCATTTTCCTGAGATGATCCAGAGAGACAACCGGAACATCCGTGTCGAACACGGAAAAGACTACAGCGCTGTCCGCAAGAAGGTAAAACGGGATATCTTCCTCAATGAATACATCCACCTGCTGCATGATCTTCGACGGATGATGAAAAGTGAACGCGGTCATGCCTTTTTCATCATGCCACATCTTGCTGCATGCCGCATCAAGAAGCTCTTCCGCCGGGACAGGCGAACGGGGAACCATGCCGAATTCATCCATGACGGCGAGAAAAGAGCGCAAATTCGTATCATCCAGACCAACCACGAGGTCAATGTCGGCAGTAAAACGATTCACCCCGTGCAGTGCCACCGCAACGCCGCCGACCACAACGTATCTGACGCCATGGGCACGAAGAGACTGAAACAAATCCTTAAAAAACATGGATCATTATACCGCTTTGGCGTGCGATACACCAAGAACCCGCTCACAAAGGCAAGGCATTTGTCGTTTGTTCTCTGGAAATAATAGCCGCATGCGGAATGAAATGCAATCGACCTGCTTCGTGATGTATGCTATCCGCAGGTGAACAAAACAAAGCTCATAAATCGGGGAGAATGCATCAACATGAAAAAAGTTCTCATTGGCCTGATTCTCCTGTTTCTCTGTGCAGGCCTCTGCCTTGCCGCTGACCCTGTTACCGGCAAGGGGCTGATCGTGCCGGTTGAGTTCAGGGCAGGCAATGTCCTTACTGCAATTGGGAAATTGGAATATACCGGCGATTCGCTGGAGATCGTCGAGTTTACCGCCGCTGCCTCAGGCCGTGTGCTTGTCACGCCGTATATTTATGTGATCATCGACAAATCCGTCGTCGAAAAGGGAGTTCATCGCATAAAAGGACCCAATCAGAACGGCATTATCGCAACAGGAACTATCGATTTCCGGGACACTCAGAATCCGAAGGTGAATCTGAGTACCGAATCCGGCCTGACGATTGTGAGCATTTCACCCGAAGGGCAGAAGCTGAAGGAACAGATTGTGCCGAACGTGATATTAGGACGGGAGATATAATAATGCGTGATATTGCCCTACGCACCAACCCCACCTGTTCCTTGCACTATAAGTTTTGATACAATGGAAGCAATCATGCCTCGCTGAATCCCGGCATGACTCACGACAAGGAGACCTCCCGATGAGCACTGTTGCTGAAGATGTGATTGCCAAAGTAACCGATGCTATCGTCAAGACCTCCCATCCGCTCAAAATTATCCTCTTCGGTTCTGCTGCGCGTGGTGAAGCAGGGGCATCCTCAGACCTCGATTTCCTGATTATTAGCGACTGTAGCTTCAATGCATCAAGGAGCCGCAGGCGCGAACTGGGGAATATCCATCGCAGTCTTTCCGACATAAAAATCCCGATTGACGTGCTGTTATACAGCAAGCAAGAATTCGACGAGTGGAAAGACTCGATCAACCATGTCATCGCCCGTGCGAACCGCGAAGGAAAGGTTGTGTATGAGCGGAGCTGAAGAAGCATTGCGGATGTTGCGAATGGCTGAAAAAGACCTGCGTGCGCTGAACGGCATGCTCGATTCAGGTATATTCCCCGATGAAATTTTCGGATTTCACGCACAGCAGGCCGCAGAAAAATCCCTCAAGGCATGGATTACCGTTCTGGGGCTCAAACATACGTATAAGCATGACCTCCGACCGCTCCTGATTCAACTCCAGGAAGCAGGGTGCTCTGTTACCGATCTGTGGGATCTCGTCGATCTCAATGCATTTGCCGTCCAGTTCAGATATGAGGACTTCGACTCTAATGATGAGCCCCTTGATCGGGCTGCTGTTATTACCAAAGTTCAGGCACTCTTCGAGACTGTTCAGGCTATAATCAAGCAAGGGTAATTGTGATGTATCCCTGATTTTCCGTATAGCAGCAATGCTGATCGATCTGAGAAGACCACATCCAAAAGACTGAAGATCACTCTTC
>JAAYUK010000174.1 GCA_012517735.1 Nitrospiraceae bacterium | reverse complement strand
ATGATCAAGCTGCCGATCATCCTGACCGAGCACAAAAACTGGCAGGAAGCCTTGCACGACACGGTGCTGACGCGGATAAAACTCGAAGCGCATGCCGCCGGAGAAGCTGACTTTGTGCGGCCAATCGCATTGATTCAGGCTGAAAGCAAGGACAAGGAAATTACCGTTGAAGTGGTGAAACAACATCTGATCGAAAACGAAAAGATCGCTCCCGAACGCATCGCCATTGCAACCGGCAGTCAGCGGGAACTTGATGGCATCAATCTGCTCGATCCGAAATGTCAGATCGAGTACGTTATCACCATCGAGGCGCTGAAGGAAGGGTGGGACTGCCCGTTTGCGTATGTCTTCTGTTCTGTTGCCACGGTGCATTCGAGCCGTGATGTCGAGCAGATTCTGGGACGTGTGCTCCGCATGCCGTATGCAAAGCGGCGAAAGGCGGATGAACTGAATCGCGCCTATGCCCATGTGGCGGCGCTCAGCTTTGCAGAGGCAGCAAAGGGCCTGCATGACCGGCTGGTTGACATGGGCTTTGAAGAGCCGGAAATCGCAGCGTATCTTGAACCGGGGCAGCGGAGCTTTCTGGACGATACGGAAACGCCGCTCTTTACCTATCAAACGCCTGATCCTTTGGTGCTGATCGTCAGCGAGGAGCTGAATTTTGAAGAGTTTGATGCAACAGAAACGTCGAGCGTTCAGGTTGAGCAGCAGCCGTCCGGGAACTTCGCCGTATCGGTGCATGGCACGATTACGGATGCACTGGAAGAGAAACTGGTTGCAGCTGTGCCGCAGGCGCAGAAAAAGCAGGTAAGGGAACTGGTCAGGACTCACCGGCAGTATCAGGCGCGGACACTTACTCCCGCGGAGCGCGGCGAAAGGCTGACCGTGCCGAACCTCTGCGCGGTTGTTCAGGGTGAGCTTGCCCTTGCGGACAAAGAGAGTCTGCTGGATGCGAACGGCTGGAACCTGCTTGATCATTCTTCTGAACTGACGGATGCCGAGTTTGCCATATCGGAAACAGCGCATTCATTTGAGATCGACATCAACGGCAACAAGGTTGTCTATGGTCTGATTGACGAGAAGAAGCAGTTGCCACTTGCGGATGTGCATACCGCATGGACTGAGGGCGATCTTGTCCGCTGGCTCGATAAACAGGTACGGCAGCGCGATGTGCGGCAGGAGGTTATGCTCGAATTTGTGCGGCGATCGGTCGCATATCTCATTGGCGGCAGAGGGTTGAGTCTTGCGTCGCTGAATCGCTTCAAGTATCCGCTCGAAAAGGCGCTGCTTGAAAAGATCAGGAAAAACCGGGCGGCAGCGGCAGCATCCATGTATCAGGAAGTGCTCTTCGGCCCGTCGGCTGCGGTGCAAACCACGTTTGAGCTCCCGACCGTTTTTTCACTCGACACCTACGCCCCCCGCTGGCCATACGCAGGGCATCCGTATGTGTTCAGAAAGCATTTCCATCCACTCATCGGAGAACTGGGCAACAAGGGCGAAGAGTTCGATTGTGCACAGGTATTGGATACGTTGCCGCAAGTGAAGTATTGGGTGCGCAATATTGAGCGAACTGATAATTCTTTTGGTCTGCCGACATCGACTGACAAGTTCTATCCGGATTTTGTTGCCCAGCTTGAAGACGGCAGGATTCTGGTCATCGAGTACAAGGGCAAAATCTATATGCAGATTGACGACTCGAAGGAAAAGCAGCAGATCGGCGCACTGTGGGAAGAAAAGAGCGGTGGCAAAGGACTATTCATCATGGTCGAGAAGAAAGATGCCCAAGGCCGCGATATGCGAGCGCAGTTGATTGCGAAGATAGGGGAAAAATAAAACCCCACTCGGCCTACCTGTGTATCTGACGCATAACGTCAGACTTTGGCAAAGCAGGGCCTATTTTTTTCACCATGCAGAAGGCTTGGTCAAGAAAAACCCCGTCTTTTTTTAGTAGGAGGAAGCGTCATGAAGCAAGAAAAAGAGGCTACTGATAAGCCCAAAGCGGATAACGTAGTAGATTTGCCGAAGCTAACGCCGCAGGCCAGAGCACGCTGGAACAGGATTCCAAAACACGGGCAGACCATCCTTCTGCAATCCGCATGGTGCGTCAGTTGCAAGGATACAACGTTGAAACTGAAATCCGGAAAGATGGAGCGGGGAATGCTGATTCTGGAAGGAACATGCGCGCAGTGCGGCGGCAAGGTCGTCAGGTGTGTTGAGCCGGAAGACTGAGTTTTTGGGTATACTACAGACCGACCTATGAAAAAACAGAGATACGGGAAATGGCCGAAAAGTTAGTCATTTTGTCAGGAAATGAAACGCCTGATGAACGGAAATCGTTGATTTCTGAGACACAGCAAGATGAGCAGTTTGTGTGTGACCATGAGATGAGCACCACGATGCAAACCTCTGAGCTTTTGAGAAAAATAACGCTTGGACACCAACAGGCAAAAGTTCGCAAGGGTCGTTTTGTTTCATAAAACGGTATGACATCAACCCCTGACAAACAAATATCTTCACCATTACTCGACGTTCAAAACCTCTCTGTCCGGTTTTCCACCCCCGAAGCGAAGTATTCCGTCGTTTCGCATGTCTCATTTTCGATTCAGAAGGGCGAAGTGTTCGGACTGGTCGGCGAAAGCGGCTGCGGCAAAAGCATCACCGCTCTCTCCATACTCGGCATCCAGCCGCCGCAGGCAACGCGTGAGGGCCGCATCGTGTTTGATGGCAGGGACCTTGTTGGCCTGCCGGAGGATGCAATGCGTTCCGTACGCGGCAAGGATATCGGCATGGTGTTTCAGGAGCCGATGACCTCGCTCAATCCGGTGCTGACGGTCGGCTATCAGGTTGCCGAAGCGCTGCTCGCGCATTTCGACATCCCGAAAAAAGAGGCGCTTGCCAGGGCAGTTGAGCTGTTGCGGGCTGTCCGGATTCCCTCCCCTGAGGCGCGCATCAAGGACTATCCGCACCAGATGTCGGGCGGCATGCGCCAGCGCGTCATGATCGCCATGGCGATTGCCTGCAATCCGGCGCTGCTGATCGCCGATGAGCCGACGACGGCGCTCGATGTGACGATTCAGTATCAGATTCTCAAGCTGATGCAGGAAATGCGGCAGGAGCGCGGCATGGCGTTGCTGCTCATTACGCACGATCTGAGCATTGTTTCGGAACATGCGGACCGCGTGGCCATCATGTATGCCGGGCGCATCATGGAGCAGGCATCGGTCCGGGATCTCTTTGCAGAGCCGCTGCATCCGTATACGATCGGTCTGCTCCGGTCGCTCCCGCGATCCCGGGGAACTGCGCTCAGGCCGATTCCGGGATTTGTGCCGCCGCCGTATGACCTGCCGAAAGGCTGCACTTTTTCCGATCGCTGCTTTGCTGCGGAAGAGGCATGCAGGACTGCCGAACCAGAGCTGCGGGAAGCCGGTCCCGGCCACTTTGTCCGGTGTATCAAGGCCGGCAGCATTACCGGAGAGCCATGATGGATACCTCATTGCTTGTCATAGATGACCTGAAAAAACATTATCCGGCACGCAGCGGCTTTGGCGAATCAAAACGTTTTGTCAAAGCGGTTGACGGGGTCAGTTTTTCGGTTGCACGCGATGGGGTCTTTGCCCTGGTCGGCGAGAGCGGATGCGGAAAATCGACCGTGGCGCGGATGATCCTGAAGCTGATCGATCCGACCGGCGGTCGGGTGGTGTTCAACGGCACGGATATCGCCACGCTCAAGGGTGATCGTCTCAAGGCCTTTCGCAGGTCGGTCCAGATCGTTTTTCAGGATCCGTTTGCTTCGCTGAACCCGCGTATGCGCGTGATTGATACGCTGGGAGAGCCGCTGATTATTCATGATCTGGTGCCGAAGAATCAGCTCAGGGACAGTGTTGTCCGTCTGCTCGAACATGTGGGGCTCGGCCCTGAAGCGCTGATGAAATACCCTCACGAGTTCAGCGGCGGCCAGCGCCAGCGCATCTGCATCGCCCGGGCGCTGGCGGTTTCTCCCGAGCTTATTGTCGCGGATGAACCGCTCTCGGCGCTCGATGTCTCGATTCAGGCCCAGATTCTCAATCTGCTGCAGGATATCCGCCGCAGATCCGGGATTACGCTCGTTTTCATCAGCCATGATCTTAATGTCGTACAGTATCTGAGTGACGAAGTCGGGGTCATGTATCTCGGGAGAATCGTTGAGATGGCGAAGACGGAGGATCTTTTCGCTTCGCCGAAACACCCGTATACAGAACTTCTGCTCCGTTCCGTCCCGAAGATCAGGACCGTTCGCGCTGAGACGCCGTTGCCGGTCGGGCTGAAGGAAGGACAGGCCGACATTCCGAGCCCGATCGATGTTCCTCCAGGGTGTCCGTTCCATCCGCGCTGTGCACAGCGTTTCGAGCGGTGCGATACAGAAGTACCGGCCCTGATCGAGAGGAACGGCAGGCGGGTGGCATGTCACCTGTATCAGTGAGAAGCATGTAAGAAGGAAAGGCATGGAAGCATCAGGAGGGAAAGAAGGAGTCTGTGAGTCGGCGGCCAATCAGAATTCATAGCAAAGCCCTGAGTACAATATATTCTGCAGGTTCTCTCATGGTGGTTGCATTGTCGGCCGCTGGCCCTGCGTTTGCGGCCGATGTACCGGATGCAACAAGCATGATGACAGTCGCTTTGGTTGCCGGGCTGGTGCTGCTCATTCTCATCATCAATGCGGTGTTCGGTGTCTGGGTTTATAAGGATGCCCATCATCGCGGCATGAAAAATCCGGTCGTCTGGATTGTTGCTGTTGTTCTGACCGGGGTTCCGGGCCTCATTGGCTACTTGCTTGCGAGGCCGAAGGAAGATTCGGAAAGCACCCGCGAGTGAGGGTGAATTGCTGAATATGTTTATCGGCCTCGACACCGCGGATCCGGAGCGGAGAGATCTCCTGTCAGCATCAGGCTGACCGCAGGGCATCCCCCATGGCATTCCTGATGATATTCGCAAGAGCTATCCGTACAGGGGTTTCCTTCAAACGACCGGAAGAAATCAAGCAGCGGATTATCGAGAATCGCCTCAACCGGATCAGAAAAAATATTGCCCAGCCTGAATGCAGGGTGGCGAAACAGCAGGTAACACGGATACGTCGCACCATCCGGCATGACCGAGAGTTTCGTGGTGCCTGCAGGACATCGCACGCCTGCAAGCGCGGGAGCAGCCGGACCATCCGGCACAAATCCGTCACAAACGACACCGCGAACATTGGCGTGTTTCTGTTGCAGCGCCGCAAGGCGCTTCCGATAGGCAGGATACGGAATCGTATGGTCGAGGTCTCCGGGCCGCAGCGCATCCATGAAGATGAGATAATAGTCGATGCGCGGCATGGTAATGAAGCGTTCGGCCGTTTCCGGAATCGTCAGTTCACGCGTGCAGACATTTTTCAGCGCCGGCCGGAAGCGCTCGATGAATGTTTGGAGGCTCTCAGGAAGTGGTCTGGCGGAGATCGAAATTCCAATTCTTACCTGATTGGGAGGAAATCGGTGCGCGAGTTCTGCCAGAAGCGGAACTTGTGAACCGTTTGAGCTGATATTCACCCTGATGTTTTTTGCTATCGTGGATTCTATCCTGTCGCACAGAAAGGGAAGCAGGGTCGGCTCGCCGCCGAGCATGTCGATCTCCGGAATCCCGAAGGCCGACATGCTCGCGATCAATTTCAGGTACTGCTGCGCATCAACCTTTCCGCTTGCGGCAATCCCGCGATTGAAACAGAACGTGCAGGCATCATTGCACCGAAAGGTCGGGAAGAACTGGATGGAGCGCAATCGGTGTTCTATTTGTTCCCTCGCATGACGTCTTCCGCCCAGCTCAGCGCTGCCGAGACGGTCGGAAACCCGATGGTGCTTGCGCAAAGAATCAGCGCGTGATATATCTCTTCCGGTTTTGCCCCTGCTTCGATTGCCCGGCGGGTGTGCGAGTGCACCGAGCCTTCGGAGCGGATCGCCGCTGCTGCAGCAATCTGGATAAGCTGCGCGGTCTTTTCATCGACCGGGCCGGCCGCTTTTGCAGCCTTGCCGAGATTCTCGGCAGCCTTAAAGTACGTTTTGAAGCGT
>JAAYUK010000020.1 GCA_012517735.1 Nitrospiraceae bacterium | reverse complement strand
GGAGCGGAGGCCCGGCACAATATTCACACAGGCGACCAGTTTTTCTTCAACAAGTATTTGGGCGATTTTTGCAGCTTCCTCTTCATCAGAGGCAGTGATGAGAACGACAAGGCACGGGGTTTCCATAGTCACTCCTTTACAGGACAAAAACGGCAATCCAGATCATCAGCCCGCCGATGATGGTTGCTGCCACCGCCCGTATCGCCCGCCACGTTTCATCATCATGGATGGAGCCTCCGTTTACGGTGAGCACCTGGTTTTTTTTGACCGTCAGAATCTTTTCTTTGACGGCAACCTCAAGGGTCTCGGAATGCACCCTGGTCACTTTCCCCTGTACTGCAATCCTGTCGGGACCGATTACGGAAACCTCCTGCTCCAGATATTCCGGCTCAGGAGGAGTGCTGAAAAGCTGCCAATAGCCGGTCACGAGGAAACAGGCCCCCAGTGCAATGAGCAGATCCTTCTTCAGCCGCTGCGAAATCCGACGCATGTCATGTTCCGGGGTGATCCGTCAGATGGCCGTTCGTCATCAGAACGCTCGAGGTGCCATCCGCCGCCTTCAGGGTAATGGTCGGCCTGAAGAAGACGAAGTCCTGGTGAAACGGTGTCTTTACGGTTCCGCCGAATGCGCTGTTGTCTCCCATGGCGATATGGACGGTGCCGAGTATTTTCTCGGACTCAAGGATGTTGTCCGGTCTGCGTGCCCGGTTGTTGGTGCCGATACCGAACTCCGCAATGTTCCGGTTTTCGGGCCGCTCATCAAGTTTCCGGCAGAGCATTGCGGCATATGGTTCGGAGCCGTCGACGGCAGTGACCAGACCCTCTCTCACGGTTACGGTAATCGGGCTTGCAAGTTCCCGCATCGGGGCCCATCGCAACACCATGGTGCCGTGCGCGGATCCCTCGACCGGCGCGAAAAACACCTCTCCCGCCGGCAGATTGCTGAATGAGCCCGGCTTGGTGAGCATGCCGGTGTCGGGAAGCGCGGCGCGCCCTTTTTTTGAAAAGGTCATCGTTGTTCCGTCCGGGGTCGTGACGGTTACGGTTTCGGCAGCGGAAACCGTCTTTGCGATCGCCCGTGTTCTTTTTTCAAGCGCTTTCCAGTCGATGCACATCGGCCCTTCGAACATCGAAACATCAAAGAGCGGCATGCTCGCATAGCGGGCCCCGCATGTTCTGGTCAGGAACTCCCGGAAACGGGTATGGCTGGTAGAGAAATTTGCGATTGCAATGACGGCATCCACCGCATCGTTCGCATGTTTTTTCAGTATTGATGCTGCTTTTTCGATATTTTCAGCATCAATGGTTTTGGCAAGTATGTTTGTCAACAACCCCGCCTTGTCCAGATCGGCAACAACCTTTTTCCCGAAGGCCGCCTGCCAGAGCTCGACCGGAGGTTCAATGCCATGACCAGGCAGCGCCGGATATTCCACATAGGTGACACGCTTCGTAAACGTCCGTCCGATTTCGCTCATCAGAAGCGCAATATCGCGCAAACGCTGACGGCGGGAAAGATCGGGCTCCGTCACGGCTTCATCGTCACGAATGGTATCCGTAAAGATCAGCACCGATTCATCCGGGGCAATGGCAAAATTGGTGGTGAAAATGGAGCGGATGACGTTCGTAAACAAGCGCAAGCCCCCCCCTGTCTGAAATGAGATGCTGCCTGTTCGATTATACCGGAAAACGGAGACAAAAAAAGAGGGGTTGCAGGTAAAGCACTCCCTCTTTGTGCAGCTTTCGCTGATTCGTCAGGACGGCGTTACGTAAACACCAGCTCCATCTGGGCCTTTTCTTCGCCCGGGAAGTGAATGGGGTAATGATTGTCGAAACAGGCCGTGCAATAATCCTGCGGATTCGGGATCAGGCTCTTCATGCCGGAAATGGTGAGATATGCAAGGCTGTCCGCGGTAATATAGCGGCGGATTTCGTCGACCATGTGGGATGAGGCGATCAGTTCCTGCCGTGTCGGCGTATCGATTCCATAATAACAAGGGGCTGTGGTCGGTGGTGAACTGATCCGCATATGCACTTCTTTTGCTCCACCCACTTCACGCAGCATCTTCACGATTTTTTTGGACGTGGTGCCTCGGACAATCGAGTCATCAACGACTACAACCCGCTTGTTGCGGAGAATATGGCGTACCGGGTTCAGCTTGATCTTGACGCCGAAGTGGCGGATGCTCTGCTTCGGTTCTATGAAAGTGCGGCCGACATAATGGTTTCTGATGAGGCCGAAATCGAACGGCAGATTGCTTTCCTCGGCATAGCCGATCGCCGCCGGAACCCCCGAATCCGGGACCGGAATCACAATGTCGGCATCAACCGGGGCAGTTCGGGCGAGTTCGTGGCCGAAGGCTTTCCGTATGCGGTTGACGTTCAGATGGTTGAATATGTAACTGTCAGGGCGCGAAAAATAGATGAATTCAAAAATGCAGAAGGCTTTGCGCTCCGAATGAAGAATCATGCGGGACTCGATACCGTTCTCGTTGATGATGATCATTTCCCCCGGCTCGATATCGCGGATATATTCGGCCCCGATGAGGTCGAAAGCACAGGTTTCCGATGCGACCACATACGCCCCATCGATAGAGCCCAGCGCCAGCGGGCGCACGCCATACGGATCACGAACCGCGATCAGTTCATTCTCGGTCATGAACAGGACGCTGAACGCACCGAGAACCTGCTGGATTGCACCGGCGATGCGCTCCTGAGGACTCAGGTCCTTGGCGCGGGCAATCAGGTGGAGAATCGTTTCGCTGTCGGCGGAGGACTGGAAAATCGCCCCTTTCTGTTCGAGCTTGGCCCGGAGGGTGTCCGCATTGACGAGATTGCCGTTATGGGCGATGGCGATTGAGCCGAGCGCATAGTTGGCAAGCAGCGGCTGAACGTTTTTCAACCCGCCGCCGCCGGCGGTCGAGTAGCGGTTATGACCGATTGCCAGATTGCCCGGCAATCGCTTCAGGCGTTTCTCGGAGAATATGTCGGCTACCAGGCCCAGCGATTTTTCGAGGTAGACGGTTTTGCCGTCCGATGAGCAGATTCCCGCCCCTTCCTGACCGCGATGCTGAAGGGCGTAAAGCCCCAGATAGGTGAGATTTGCTGCTTCGGGGTGCCCGTAGACCCCGCAAACACCGCATTCTTCATGAATGTCGAAGAAGGGAGGTCGTCTGCGCGAGCATTCTTGTTGCTTCATGGATCTGCGTCCTCCGGCGATTCCAGCAGAATTGGCGGGTTCATCTCTTTGATTTTCAAGTCAAAGTGCTGACCACGCCGAGCCGTGGATGATGAATCGACCACGTTTATTGTAGCATAAACGGATGAACCGATTCGCACTGCATACGGACTATACGCCGCGTGGTGACCAGCCAAAAGCGATCGCCGCGCTCACGGAAGGAATTCTGCAACGGCGGCAGCATCAGGTGCTGCTTGGAGTCACCGGATCGGGGAAGACCTTTACGGTTGCTCATGTGATCCAGAATGTGCAGAAACCGACGCTCGTCATCGCCCACAACAAGGCGCTCGCTGCCCAGCTGTATGGAGAATTCAAGGAGTTGTTTCCCCGGAATGCGGTCGAATTTTTTGTCAGTTATTACGATTATTACCAGCCTGAGGCGTATCTCCCCACTACGGACACCTACATCGAAAAAGATGCCATGATCAACGACGACATCGATCGCCTGCGCCACTCGGCGACCATGTCGATTCTTGAGCGCACCGACGTCATCGTGGTCGCCTCGGTCTCCTGCATTTACGGGATTGGGGCGCCGGAAGACTATCTTGGCATGCATCTCTTCCTTGAGCCCGGAACGCGCATGAAGCGGGATGACATTATCCGGACTCTTGTCGAGATGCTCTATGTCCGGTCGGATGCGGAGTTCAGGCGGGGTTCGTTCCGGGTGCGGGGCGACATCGTTGAGGTTTACCCTGCCTTTGCGCAGGACCGGGCGGTTCGTATCGAGCTGTTTGGCGATGATGTCGATGCAATCACCGAGTTTGATCCGCTTACCGGGGCGAGAAGGGGGAAGATGGAGCGGCTGGTGCTCTATCCGAATAGCCACTGGATTACCTCAAAATCGAAGCTGGACATGGCATTTCATGCTATCGAGACTGAGCTGGAAGAACGCATGCGCTTTTTCCGCAACAACGGTGACCTGATCAGCGCGCAACGGATCGAACAACGCACACGGTTCGATCTGGAGATGCTCCGCGAGTTCGGCTACTGCCATGGCATCGAGAACTATTCGCGCCATCTGAGCGGACGGAATGCGGGCGATCCGCCCTATACCCTGATCGATTATCTGATCAGCGGACCGGCTCAGGGAGATTTTCTCATGATTATTGACGAATCCCATGCAACGGTGCCCCAGATCGGGGGCATGTACGAGGGAGACCGCTCGCGCAAGCAGACACTGATCGATTTCGGGTTTCGCCTCCCGTCGGCTCTTGATAACCGGCCGCTCCGGTTTGCCGAGTTTGAGCAGCGGATCAATCAGGTGATCTACGTTTCAGCCACCCCGGCGGAGTATGAGCGGGCAAAGGCCGGAGATGCGATTGTGGAACAGGTGATCCGTCCGACCGGGCTGATGGATCCGCAGCTGGTCGTCAGACCGGTTCGGGGGCAGGTTGAAGACCTCCTTGGCGAGATCCGGAAACGTACTGAACGGGGGGAGCGGGTGCTCGTGACTACGCTGACCAAAAAAATGGCCGAGGACGTCACCGAATATTATAAAGAGCTCGGCGTCCGCGCCCGATATCTGCATTCCGATATCGATACGCTCGAACGGATCGAAATCCTTCGCGATCTCCGGCTCGGTGCCTTTGACGTGCTGGTAGGGGTGAACCTGCTGCGGGAAGGTCTCGACCTGCCCGAGGTCTCGCTGGTTGCCATCTTTGATGCCGACAAGGAGGGGTTTCTCCGCTCCGAGCGTTCGCTGATCCAGACTGCCGGACGGGCGGCGCGCAATGTAAACGGCGAAGTCATTCTGTATGCCGACGTGATGACCGGATCCATGCAGCGGGCTATCGCCGAGACCGATCGCCGCCGGGCCATTCAGGCTGCCTATAATGCGGAGATGAATATCCGGCCGGAAAGCGTGAAGAGTCAGATCAAGGATATCCTCAGCTCGATTTACGAGGCGGATTACTATACGGTGCCCGTTACTGCTGAAGAAACGGGGGGCTATGCCCTCAGCGAAGAGGGCATTCAGCAGCTCGAGTCGGAAATGAAGGAGTGCGCAAAACGGCTGGAATTCGAAAAAGCCGCTGAATTGCGCGACCGGATACGGACAATGCGGGAACAGATGCTGAAAGCCGGCGTGAAAGTGTAGCTGCTCATCGTCACGTGCTGGGCGATCGTCTGCCCGCTCTCCGGACAGGATCGGCTACGGACGCTGAAGGCAATACTATGCCGCTGTTCAGAGCGGGGACGCAGGACTGTCCGTGAACGCAACGCCGCAACCGCCTGTCCTTTCGGGCTGCGGGCGATGCGGTTTCGCTCAGGACAGTTTCCCGTTTGCTATGATTGTCCGATCTGTTCCTTCTTCAGCTGTGCGATGATCGCCTTTACTCCATCGATGTAATTATGGTAAGTATCAGGCGCATTGGCCACAAATGCTTCATATGCGGTGAGGGCTTCCGCAATGCGCCCTGTCCGGTACAATGCAAGGCCCAGGTTGTAATTTGCCTCGACAAGCGCTGGATCATGCTGCAGCGACCGCTGAAGAGGCGCGATCGCTTCTTCAAAGCGCTTCTGGTTCAGCAGGGCAAGGCCAAGGTTCGACTCTGCGATTGCGAAGTCGGGCATCAGCGACAATGCGGTGCGAAAGCCTTCGACCGCTTCATCCAGTCTGCCCAGATGAAACAATGCAAGCCCCCGATTGTTCTGAAGCTCGGGTGACGCAACAGCCTCAGCTGATTCTGCAAGCAGTTTGTCATATGCCTGGAGTGCCTCCTCAAAACGCCCGGCATTGAGATGTTCCGTCCCGGCAGCAAAAAGTTCTTCAGCTCCCTGTTCCTGATTCTGTTCGCTCATGTCAGCTCCTCTATTGTTTGGTTATGATGTTTTCCTTGCCAAGTAAAGGCTCACCGGTATTCATCAGTTGCTTCAGTTGCTGCAGCGCGTCCTGAAAAACCAGCGAGGGGGTTCTGCTGCCGAGCTCCCTCAGGCAGAGCTCAGCCTGAAACCGCAGATAGTGCTGATGGTCATCTTCAGGAACACCTGCCTCACTGAGCAGCTCAGAAAGCATGGAGGCAGGGATGGGAGCCTCAAGGATCCCCTTGCCTGCCAAAAAACGCTGAAACGCAGGCAGGGCTTTGCATTCATCAAGGATCGCCTGCATGAACCTCCGCTGTCTGCCAAGGTTCTCCCGGTACCCGTAAAACGCCTGACGGGTCTCCGTATCAGTTATTATCCCGTTGCTCCACACCTCGCGGTTTTCCCGCGTTCCTTGCTGAAATCCCCTGCACTTCCGGAATGCCCCCATCTGCTGCTCGGCAAGAACCGCATGCTGCCGGTTTTCGGGATATACGGCACAGAACGGAACGATACGGCACTGGATCGGCTTGAGACCGGTATCGTGAAGGCTGCAGAGGCGGGCGCTGCTCAGCATTGCGCAGCGCTTCCTGCGCCAGTTTCCTGCAATGAAATCACCCATAATGTACACATCTCCTGCCCGCTCGGCAACCGTATCGAGGAAATCGCGATGACTGCTGTCTACCGGGGAGTATTGGCGGAATCCTACCGTAATCGGGAAGTGCCGGTAGAGCGTTCCGACTTCATCCAGTGTCAGCATGGTCGCGCCGGTACAGCACACCTCCGCGCAGGTGACGGCGCACTGAAACATCCTCCGGTTCTCCATGCCGACGATCGATCCGTCCTGCTAGATTGTCTGGTAGAGCTGCATTACATCATCGCGTCTGATCACCGCTTCAATGACGGCGTCGGAGCCGATCTGCCGCAGTTTTTCCGCGATTGCCTCATATCCGCCCTCCTGCCGGTCGACGAGGGCGATGACTTTGACGATCTTCAGCCCGGCTTCGTGGATGCGGGTAATCGCCTCGATAGTCGATTTTCCGGTAGTGATGACATCGTCGACGACCACAACGCTGTCGCCGGCGCGGATATTGCCTTCAATCCACTGCATCGTGCCGTGAGGCTTCGCGCTCTTGCGCACAACGATCGCTTCGACCGGAGCTTTCCTGATGAAAGACGTATAGGCGACAGCATCGGCGAGCGGGTCTGCCCCGAGCGTGAGGCCGCCGATGCCGGCCGGTTTCAGGTCGCTGATCATCGAGAAAATCACATTTCCGATGAGATACATTCCCTCCGGGTGCAGCGTTACCGTCTTGCAATTGAAATAATAGTTGCTCATGCGGCCCGAGACGAGTTTGAACACCGGCTCCTCGCTGTATCTGAATGCTTTTGTGCAGATCAGCTCGGTGAGCCGCTGTTTCATGGCTGTGATGTCCATTGCTCCTCCTCCTGAAGTATGAGGTTCTATTATAGCGCAGACGGCCGTGGGCAAGAAAAACGGGCAATCCGCCGTCCGGCGGGTTGCCCGTGCTGGAAAAACAGGGATAGCCCCGAACTACTGCTTCGGCGGAACCTCTACATAACTGCCGCCAAAGTAGGTGTAGATGAGCTTGCCTTCATCAACGAGTTCTTTCAAGCCCTCTTTCACCAAGTCTTCTTCCACGCCTTCTGCGCGGAAATGCTTCTTGATGTCACCGGCTTTCAGCTTCTTTTTGCCCATTGAGCTTTCAACGAGCGCGTATATTTTTTCTTTTACTTCAGCTACATCCATGGGTGAACCCTCCTTTTGCGAGTGGAGGGCGCCGTAGAGCGCCCTCCCTGACCACAGTATAGCAGCTTTCGGTTCAGCTTACCACTTGAAGGTGGAAGCGGTTCTGAAGGTCTCGCGGGCAATCGTGAAGTCGTCGATGTGCTGGAACGTGAACGGGAATCCCGTAATCTTGAAGAACTGTTCCCAGCCGATCCGCTCAACCCACTCGCCGACGCGCTCGTGCTTTTTGGCGCCGGCAATATATGCCTCAAGGATGATCTTGCATGCCTTGGTGACTTCAGGCCAACGCGGCGGATTGTTCGGGATATACGGGATGACGAGTTTCGAGAACATCGGATTGCTCCGGAGGCTGCCGACCTTGCCGCCGACAACGATTGCAACGCCGTCATTTTCAGCATCAGAAATCGGAAGCGCCGGGCAGACCGAATAGCAGTTACCGCAGTACATGCACTTCTCGTCCTTGATCTTGATGCTCTTCTTTGCCGGATCGGGGCTGATGGCGCCGGTCGGGCAGCAGGCGATCGTTGACGGAACTTCGCACAGATTCTTCACGTTTTCATGGTCGATGCGCGGAACTTTCCGGTGGATCGCGACGATCGCGATATCGGAACAATGAACTGCGCCGCACATGTTGGTGCAGCAGGCGACCGCAAAGCGGACCTTGTTCGGGAGTTCCTTCTCGGTGAAGTACTCGGCAAAATCATCCATGAGTACTTTTACGAGACCAGACGCATCAGTACATGCACTATGACAGTGAATCCAGCCCTGCGTATG
>JAAYUK010000173.1 GCA_012517735.1 Nitrospiraceae bacterium | reverse complement strand
GTTAAACGAACAGGTTGACAAAGCGTCTTATCAATGCGTAAAGTAACAGCGTTACTAAAAAATAACGGAGTTAGAAAAAGAATGGGGATCAAGGAAAAACGGGCGAAAATCCGCGAGGAATTCCGGCAGGAAATTCTCAATGAGGCGCGGGCGCTTTTTGTGAAGGTAGGCTACGAAAAATTCTCGATGCGCCGGCTGGCGCAACAGATCGGATACACTCCGACGACCATTTACCGGTATTTCAAGGACAAGGACGAGCTGTTATATGCCGTCTGTGAGGATGTTGCCGAACTGTTCTTTACCAACCTCAGCCGGGTCAGAGCGCTTCATCCAAGACCCATTGACGCGTTGCGGGAGGCGATGTTGTGTCACCTTGCACTGGGCTTTGAGAATCCTGCACACTTTCAGGTTTTTTTCTTCACCAAACCGAATGTATATGGAACCCATGAAGATTTTCTCGAGAAGAAATCCGTTGCCCGTGACAGCTATCTTGCATTTCAGGAGCTGGTGCAGTCCTGTATTGAAGCCGGACAGCTCAGGCAGATGGATCCTGCACTGTTGACCATGATTTTCGGCGGCGCGGTTCACGGAACGATCGCCAAACGGATATTCAGCACTGGCTTGGCGGTGGTCGACCTGAAACTGCTTGCCGAAACACTGGTGGACGGTTTGCTGCGCGGATTCCGGGAGTAGGTTTTTTCACATATGATTACCGTTTTCCAAAGAACATACAGACACGGTTACGGAGGTAGTGTATGCTGAAGCAGCTGATGAGTAAAGTAAGGTTCAAATATGTCGCCATCGCGGCTGTTGTTGTCATTGCCGGGCTCTTTGCCTTCAGGTTTTTCGGGCAGCAGGCGCCGCCTCCGCCCGGGATGCCTGAAGTGGCCGTCGTGACGGTGCGTGTGGAACCGTTGGAGCTTACCACAGAACTCACCGGCCGTATTTCGGCAAATCTCATGTCCGAGATACGCCCTCAGGTAAACGGCATCATCCTGAAGCGGCTGTTTGTGGAAGGTTCCGACGTGAAAGCGGGACAGGTGCTCTACCAGATCGATCCAGCACCTTATCAGGAGGCGTATGCCAGCGCAAAGGCATCTGCAGAGCGGGCTGAGGCGAATCTCGAACCGGCCAGACTGCGTGAAGAGCGCTTCCGGGAGCTGGTGAAGATCAAGGCGGTCAGCCAGCAGGAATATGACGATGCCAGTGCCGCGTACAAGCTCGCACGTGCAGATGTTGCCGCCACCAAAGCCGCTGCCGAAAACGCCAGGATCAATCTCGCCTACACCAAAGTAACTGCACCGATCGCCGGACGCATCGGCAAATCTTCCGTGACTCCCGGGGCACTGGTCACGGCCCATCAGCCGACTCCTCTGGCAACGATCCAGCAGCTTGATCCGATGTATGTCGATGTCACCCAATCGACGACGGATCTGCTGCGGTTGAAGCAGCGCCTTGAGGAAGGCCGTCTGAACCAGCAGGCAAAAGATCAGAACAAGGTGAAACTTGTTCTGGAGGACGGGACTACCTATCCGATTGCAGGCACCATGCAGTTTCGCGATGTATCGGTCGATCCGACGACGGCATCGGTGACGCTCAGAATGACGTTTCCGAATCCGAAGGGCGTGCTTTTGCCCGGCATGTTTGTCCGTGTTTTTGTGAAAGAAGGGGTCAATGAGAATGCTATCCTGATTCCCCAGCAGTCGGTTGCCCGCGATCCCAAGGGCAATCCCTATGCGCTGGTTGTCGATGCTTCCGGAAAGGTCGAGCAGCGGAAACTGGTGCTCGATCGTGCCATCGGCAGCCAGTGGCTTGTCACCGGCGGTCTTGCTCCGGGCGAACGGGTGATCGCGGAAGGCATGCAGAAAGCGCGCCCCGGTGCCATGGTAAAAACGGTTCCCTTTGTTGAGAGCGGCGCAAAGCAGGGCAACGGGGCGGCTGCCCCGGCCCAGCAGCCTGAGCCTGCCCCGGCGAAGTAGAGGGGGACGATCATGTTATCGAGATTTTTTCTCCAGCGGCCGGTATTTGCGTGGGTTATTGCCATCATCCTGATGGTGGCCGGCGGGCTGGCAATCTATAATCTTCCGGTTTCCCAGTATCCGCCGATTGCTCCGCCATCCATTGCGATCACGGCGTTTTATCCGGGCGCGTCTGCGGAAACCGTCGAAAACAGTGTCACCCAGATCATCGAGCAGAAGATGACCGGTTTCGACAAAATGCTCTATCTGTCCGCAACGAGCGATTCTTCCGGCGCATCGCGCGTTGAGCTGACCTTTGCTCCGGGAACGGATCCGGACCTTGCCTGGGCGCAGGTTCAGAACAAGCTCCAGCTTGCCATGGCCAGCCTGCCGGAGGTGGTGCAGCGGTCCGGCGTGAAAGTGGCGAAATCCACCCGGAATTACCTTCTGATAGTCGGTCTCATCTCGGAAGACGGAAGCCTGGACGGTATGGATTTGCGGGACTATGCGCAATCAAATCTTGAAAAAGTGCTTTCGCGAGTCGAGGGGGTCGGAGAGGTCGAGGTATTCGGCAGCCAGTATTCCATGCGCATCTGGCTGAATCCGGATAAACTGACCAGCTATCAGATGACGGTGCAGGACGTAATCACGGCACTGAAAGCGTATAACGTCGAAGTGTCGGCGGGCCAGTTCGGCGGTGCGCCGGCAGTGGAAGGACAGCGTCTCAATGCATCCATCATCGTGCAGAGTCTGCTGAAAACGCCTGAGGAGTTTGCCTCGATCCCGCTCCGGACCAACCCTGACGGTTCAATCGTGCGGATCAAGGATGTCGGGAGAACTGAACTCGGAACCGAGGCGTACGATATCGAGGCGTTCAATAACGGAAGACCGGCTGCTGCCATGGCGATTCGTCAGGCAGCGGGGGCGAATGCGCTTGAGACGGCTGATGCGATCAGGGCCAAGCTGGATGAGATGAGCCGCTTCTTTCCGCCCGGAGTGAAAGTCATCTATCCCTACGATACGACTCCGTTCGTCAAGGTTGCCATCAACGAAGTGGTCAAGACGCTCATTGAAGCGATCATTCTGGTTTTCGTTGTGATGTACCTGTTTCTCGGGAGTATGCGATCCACCCTGATCCCGACCATTGCGGTGCCGGTAGTCATTCTCGGAACCTTTGCGGTGCTCGGGCTCTTCGGCTTTTCCATCAACATGCTCACCATGTTCGGCATGGTTCTGGCGATTGGTCTGCTGGTCGACGACGCAATCGTCGTTGTCGAAAACGTCGAGCGCATCATGCGTGATGAGGGGCTGTCTCCAAGGGAAGCGACCCGCAAATCCATGGACCAGATCACGAGCGCGCTCATCGGTATCGGTCTCGTGCTCTCTGCGGTCTTCGGCCCCATGGCGTTTTTTGCAGGCTCGACCGGCGTTATCTATCGACAGTTTTCGCTAACCATCATCACCTCGATGATGCTTTCGGTGGTTGTCGCGCTGATCCTGACGCCCGTTCTCTGCGCATCGCTGCTGAAACCGGTGCCGAAAGGTCATGTCGCCGGCGAATCGAGCCATCCTCTGGTGCGCCCTTTTTTTCGCTGGTTTGATGGATTTTTCGATCGTGCCAGACAGCGGTATCTGCATCTGGTCGGCGAGTCGCTTGCCCGCAAAAGTCGCTATATGCTGATATTCCTCGTGATTGTCGCGGCGCTCATTGTCCTGTTTCAGCGGATGCCCACCTCCTATCTCCCGGATGAAGATCAGGGGATTCTCCTGGTGCAGGCAATGTTGCCGGCGAATTCAACCCTGGAACAGACCAAACAAGTCATGAATGGGGTCAAGGAACATTTTCTGACCAACGAAAAAGATGCGGTCGAATCCATCATGACGATTTCCGGCACGAACTTTTCAGGACGTGGGCAGAATGCCGGACTTGCATTCGTCAAGCTCAAGGACTGGAATCAGCGGGACCGTGCCGACCTTCGGGTCACTGCTGTGGCGGGGCGCGCCATGGGTGCATTCTCGAAGATTCGCAACGCCATGGTCTTTGCCTTTCCGCCGCCGCCGGTTATCGAACTCGGCATGGCGAAGGGGTTCGATTTTCAACTGCTTGACCGGGGCGGGCTCGGCCATGAAAAGCTGATGGAGGCGCGCAACATGCTCCTTGGCATGGCAGCGAAGGATCCTTCCATGACGAAGGTGCGCCCCAATGGTCTGGAGGATGTTCCCGAGTACCGGATCGATGTGGATTGGGAAAAAGCGGGGGCATTGGGACTGCCGATCTCATCGATCCACAATACCATCTCTGCTGCATTCGGCAGCGCCTACGTCAACGACTTCATCCAGGGGGGGCGGGTAAAGCGTGTGTATGTGCAGGCAGACGCCCCCTATCGCATGCTGCCGCAGGATCTCAATAAACTGTATGTCCGCAACAATGCGGGCAAGATGGTGCCGTTTTCTGCCTTTGCAACCGGCTACTGGACATCCGGATCACCGAAACTTGAACGCTTCAACGGATTCCCTTCGCTCAATATTCAGGGTGAAGCTGCGCCGGGAAGGAGCACCGGCGAGGCAATGAAGGCCATGGAGCGCTTTGTCGAGAAATTGCCTCAGGGGATCGGTTATGACTGGACCGGACTCTCTTATCAGGAGCGCCAGGCCGGGGGGCAGGCGGCCCCGCTATATGCATTCTCCATTCTGGTTATTTTCCTGTGCCTTGCTGCATTGTATGAAAGCTGGCCTGTTCCTTTCTCCATTCTGCTGGCGCTGCCGCTCGGCGCCATCGGAGGGGTGATTGCCTCCTCGCTCATGGGTATGCCGAACGATGTCTATTTCCAGATAGGGCTTTTGACCACACTCGGACTGACGACCAAGAACGCAATCCTGATTGTCCAGTTTGCGAAGGCGCGCGTGGAAGAGGAGGGCATGGAACTGATTGAAGCCACTCTGGAAGCGGCCAGGCTGAGGCTTCGTCCGATTGTCATGACCTCGCTGGCTTTCGGATTCGGCGTGCTGCCGCTGGCGATTGCGACCGGCGCTGGCGCCGGTGCGCAGCGAGCCATCGGCACGGGCGTGTTGGGCGGTGTGGTAACCGCGACCTTTCTGGTTACCATCTTTGCGCCACTGTTCTTTGTTCTCATTGAGCAACGGTTCGGGAAAAAGAGCAGGCGCCACCATGCCAAAAAAATTTCACGGACATCAGCGGCTTGGGAGGAACACCATGATCACTAAAGATTGTCTGCTCCTGCTGATCGGGGCGGTTATTATCCTGACCGGGTGCACCATGGCTCCGACCTATACCCGTCCGGACGCTCCGGTTCCCCAGTCCTGGCCGACGGGAGATGCCTATGAAGAGAACAAAACCATGCCTGTCGAACCTGCGGCGGCCGATCTGCAGTGGCGCGATTTTTTCACCGACGGGCGGCTCCGGAAAGTCATCGAGACGGCGCTGCAGAACAACCGCGATCTCCGGCTTGCTGCCCTGAATGTCGAAAAGGCCCGCGGCATGTACGGCATTCAGCGTGCTGAACTGCTTCCGGTGATCAATGCGTCCGGGAGCGGCAGCGGGGAGCGGCTGCCTGGCATTCTTACCAACAGCGGACAGCCAAAAACGACTCATCAATACGATGTCAGGCTTGGCATCACATCGTGGGAAATTGATTTCTTCGGTCGTCTTCGCAGCTTGAAAGACGCTGCGCTGGAGGAATATCTGGCAACGGAGCAGGCGCGGCGCAGTGCGCAGATTCTCCTGATCTCGTCTGTTGCGGAGGCGTATCTGACGCTGGCTGCGGATCGGGAGGCGCTCAAACTGTCGCAGTCGACGCTCGAAGCCCAGCAGGCCGCCCACGATCTCATCAAGCGGCGCTATGATGTCGGTATTGCCTCGGAACTCGACCTCAACCGATCGCAGACCCAGGTCGATACCGCGAAGGTGAATGTTGCCCGATACACACAGCTGGCAGCTCAGGATGAGAATGCGTTGAATTTGCTTGTCGGGTCGGCTGTACCAGTGCCGAAGGATCTGCTTCCGGCCGACCTGTCTGAGGTAGCGCCCCCTCGCGAAATTTCAGCGGGCATTCCCTCGGCAGTGCTGCTGAGCCGTCCTGACATCATGGCCCAGGAGCATCGGCTGAGGGCTTCCAACGCCAATATCGGCGCTGCCCGTGCAGCCTTTTTCCCGCGCATTTCGCTGACCACGTTTTTCGGCACTGCAAGCACCGAGCTTTCCGGGCTTTTCAAATCGGGAACGCAGACCTGGGCATTTGTGCCGCAGGCTGTCATGCCGATATTTGACGCACGGCTCTGGTCGGCTATCGATGTTGCAAAGGCTGAAAAAGAGATTGCGCTGGTTCAGTATGAAAAGGCGATCCAGGTTGCGTTCCGGGAGGTCGCTGATGCCCTCGCAGTGCATGGCACGGTTGACCGGCAGCTTTCGGCGCAGCAATCACTGGTCACTGCATCAGAAAAAACCTATCAGCTGACGAATGCCCGCTATACTGCGGGAGTCGACGGATACCTGAGCGTCCTCGATGCGCAGCGGTCGCTTTTTGCGGCTCAGCAGGGGCTGATTTCCGTCCGCCTGGCCAAGTATGCCAATCAGTCGCGGCTGTATGCGGTGCTGGGTGGCGGTGGCGAGGCATTGGTACAGGAAGCGGCAGCAGATACGGTTCAACAGAATTAACGGTTCTTCGCTGTTCTCATCTCCGGGACATTCCGGCGATGAGAACAGCTTCTCCCCAACCTCCTGAAAATTCAGTAAAGCTTAATAAAAATTGAGTCCAGCTTGACGAAAACCGGTATCTACCCGATATACTTCGCTAATTTACCCGCTAGCAATAAATCATACTTAATCCATCCGGGAGGGCGACATGCCGCGACGTGAAGACATCAAAAAGGTATTAATTATCGGTTCCGGCCCGATTGTCATCGGGCAGGCGTGCGAGTTCGACTATTCAGGGACGCAGGCCTGCAAGGCGCTCAGAAGTCTGGGATACGAGATTGTGCTGGTTAATTCGAATCCGGCGACCATCATGACTGACCCTGGTATGGCTGATGCGACCTACATTGAGCCGCTGACCGTTGGTACTCTTGAAAAAATTATCGAAAAGGAGCGGCCCGATGCACTGCTGCCGAACCTTGGCGGCCAGACCGGACTCAATCTCTCTGCAGAGTTGCATCGGCAGGGCATTCTTGAAAAATACGGCGTGAAGATAATCGGTGTGCAGGCCGACGCAATCGAGCGCGGCGAAGACCGCATTGCTTTTAAAGAAACGATGAACCGTCTCGGCATCCCGATGCCGAAGAGCGAACCGGCATACAGCCTGGAGGAGGCGGAGGCGATCGTTGCGAAGCTCGGGTTTCCGGTCGTTGTGCGGCCTGCGTATACCATGGGCGGCACTGGCGGGGGGCTGGTTTACAATCTCGAGGAACTGCGCACGGTAGCGAGCCGCGGCTTGTCGGCAAGCCTTGTCGGCCAGATTCTGATCGAGCAGTCGGTACTCGGATGGGAGGAGCTCGAACTTGAGGTTGTTCGCGATGCGAAGAGTCAGAAGATAACCGTCTGTTTTATCGAGAATGTTGACGCCATGGGGGTGCATACCGGCGACTCATACTGCACTGCGCCGATGCTGACGATCGCTCCGGAGCTGCAGGAAAAGCTCCAGAACTATTCGTATGCGATTGTCGATGCGATTCAGGTGATCGGCGGCACGAATGTCCAGTTTGCCCACAATCCGGCGACCGGGGAAGTGGTGGTCATCGAGATCAATCCGCGCACGTCCCGCTCGTCAGCCCTTGCGTCGAAGGCAACCGGGTTTCCGATTGCGCGCATCTCGTCACTCCTTGCAGCCGGCCAGACGCTCGATGAGATTCCGTACTGGCGTGAAGGAACCCTCGAAAAGTATACGCCCTGGGGAGACTATGTGGTCGTGAAGTTTGCCCGATGGGCATTCGAGAAATTTGTTGGGGTGGAAGATCGTCTTGGCACGCAGATGCGTGCCGTCGGCGAGGTGATGAGCATCGGCAAGAACTACAAGGAAGCGTTTCAGAAGGCGATCCGTTCGCTTGAAATCGGCCGCTCGGGCCTCGGGTTTGCAAAGGATTTCAACAAACGGACCTTGCCGGAATTGATGGAGATGCTGTCAGAGCCGACGAGCGAGCGGCAGTTCATCATGTATGAAGCGCTCCGCAAAGGTGCTGACATCGGCGAACTTCATCGGAAAACGCACATCAAGGCATGGTTTATCGAACAGATGAAGGAACTGGTTGACCTGGAGGAAACGATCCTCCGCTTCAAGGGAAAGCATCTGCCGGACGAACTGTTGGTACAGGCGAAGAAGGACGGTTTTGCGGACCGGTATCTGGCTATGCTGCTCGATCTCCCGGAATCCGAAATCCGCACTAGGCGAAAGGCGCTCGGCCTGCTTCAGGCATGGAACGCGGTGCCGGTGAGCGGTGTTGAGAACGCTGCATACTATTATTCGACATACAATGCGGCTGACGAGGTCAGCGTAAGCGACCGGAAGAAGATCATGGTCATCGGCGGCGGCCCGAACCGGATCGGACAGGGCATTGAATTCGACTACTGCTGTGTGCATGCGGCTTTTGCCCTGAAGGATCTCGGATACGAAACCATCATGGTCAACTGCAATCCCGAAACCGTCTCAACCGACTACGACACCTCCGACAAGCTCTATTTTGAGCCGATTACGGTCGAGGATGTGCTGAGCATTTATGAAAAGGAAAAGCCGGAAGGAGTCGTGGTTCAGTTTGGGGGGCAGACTCCGCTGAACATCGCACGGCAGCTTGCCGAAGCAGGAGTCAGGATTATCGGCACCTCGGTCGATGCCATCGATCTTGCGGAGGACCGCGACCGTTTCCGCAAAATGATGGACAAGCTTGGTATTCCGATGCCGGAAGCAGGCATGGCGAGTACGCTTGACGAGGCGCTTGCCGTTGCCGGACGCATCGGCTATCCGGTCATGGTGCGGCCTTCCTATGTCCTCGGCGGACGCGGTATGGAGGTCGTGCACGATGATGAGATGCTTGCGCATTATGTCGCCCGTGCGGTGGGCGTGACTCCCGAACGACCGATCCTGATCGACAAGTTTCTTGCGAATGCTATTGAAGCGGAGGCTGATGCGATTGCTGACGGTAAAGACGCGTTCGTTCCGGCCGTCATGGAGCACATTGAGCTCGCAGGCATCCATTCCGGCGACTCCGCCTGTGTGATACCGCCGATCAGCATTCCGGAAAAACATCTGGAAACGATCCGGGAGTATACGCGAACCATAGCGGTCGAGCTGAATGTTGTCGGACTCATGAACATGCAGTATGCGATTGCTGACGACGTGGTATATGTGCTGGAGGCGAATCCGCGCGCCTCGCGAACGGTGCCGCTCGTCTCGAAGGTCTGCAATATCGGGATGGCCCGGATCGCTACGGAAATGATGCTCGGCGGTAAACTTGCCGGACGCGACATGAGCCAGAAGCCGGTGCCTCACTTCGGCGTGAAGGAGTCGGTCTTCCCGTTCTCGATGTTTCCCGAGGTCGATCCGGTGCTTGGTCCCGAGATGCGTTCCACCGGCGAGGTGCTCGGTCTTGCAGACAGCTTCGGCGTTGCGTATTTCAAGGCTCAGGAAGGTGCTCTGCAGGCGCTTCCGTTGGAGGGTGCCGTTCTCATGACCGTTGCCGATGCGGACAAGCAGGCTGCGCTTCAGGTGGCTAAACGTTTCGAGCATCTCGGCTTCACCATATTGGCGACCAACGGAACGCACCGCCTGCTTTCAGAGCAGGGGGTCCGGGCTGAACGCATCGACAAGATGCACGAGGGACGGCCCAATGTGGTCGACGCAATCAAGAACCGGCAGGTGCAGCTCGTCATCAATACGCCGAGCGGACGGCTGAGCCAGCATGACGATTCATATATCCGCAAGGCGTCGATCAAATACAAGATTCCGTACCTGACGACAATTGCAGCCGCGGTTGCCGCTGCACGGGGGATAGAAGCCTTCCGCATGCGCGGCAGCGGCGTGCAGTCGTTGCAGACATATCACAGCAACATCAGATAGCTGAACCCGGAATTGTCATTGGACTCGACCCAAATCGCTCCGAGCCGGGCTGGGCTGGCAACAGAGCGGATTTATTCGGCGAAGCGGCACATACAGGACGTATGTGCCAGGCGAATACCTCGGAGGACGGCTGGATGTCGTCCG
>JAAYUK010000172.1 GCA_012517735.1 Nitrospiraceae bacterium | reverse complement strand
TGGGGGATTGTGCTTGCTGTGCTCGCGTGGGCATGGGAAGGAGCCGAGATGCGGCCGTGGGCACTGGTGCAGGATGCCGGCAATATGGCGGAATTCGCGAAGGGTTTTTTTCCGCCCGATTTCAGCGATTGGCAGTTTTACATCAAGGAGACCCTGACAACCATTCAGATAGCCATTTGGGGCACGGTGCTGGCGATCGTATTTTCGGTGCCGTGCGGGCTGCTCTCCTCGCACAATGTGGTGCCGGTCTGGATCTACCAGCCGGTCCGCAGACTGATGGATGCCTGCCGCAGCATCAACGAAATGGTCTTTGCCCTGTTGTTTGTAGTCGCCGTGGGCCTCGGGCCGTTTGCCGGCGTTCTCGCACTCTTCGTGCATACGACCGGGACACTGTCGAAGCTGTTCTCGGAGGCGGTCGAGGCGATTGATCCGCGGCCGGTCGAGGGCATACGCTCAACCGGAGCCAATGCTCTTCATGAGATTGTCTACGGTGTTATCCCGCAGGTCATGCCGCTCTGGATATCCTACTCGCTCTATCGTTTCGAGTCGAACGTACGTTCCGCTACGGTGGTCGGTATGGTCGGTGCGGGCGGCATCGGAATGGTTCTCTGGGAGCTGATCAGGAGCTTCAACTATACGCAGACGGCCGCCGTACTGCTGCTTATTATCGCCGCGGTTTCGGTTCTCGATATCATATCCGCGAAACTCAGAAAAATTTTCATATAAAATAGTTCATCACGGCGGCGAGGGAGAACATGGCACATTCTGCATCAGTCTCTGACGGAAAAAGGTCTTCCGCGGCTCACCCTCGCAGCATAAACGCCAATGGAAAGGCCTACCGCTGGCCCGATGACCCGCTTGTCGTCGTCTGTCTCGACGGCGGGCAGCCCGAATATATTGAGGCTGCCCTTGACAGGAATCTTGTCCCGAACATCAGCGCATTCATGCGCGACGGGTTCGCTGCGATCGCTGAAGGCGCGATGCCCAGTTTCACGAATCCGAATAATATATCGATCATCAGCGGTGTGCCGCCTTCCGTTCACGGGATTTCCGGCAACTACTTCCTGGATCCTGAGACCGGCGAGGCGGTCATGATGAATGAGGCGCGATTTCTGAGAGCGGAAAGCCTTCTTGCCGTGTTCTCGGAGCATGGGGCGAAAGTCGCATCCATTACCGCCAAAGACAAGCTGAGCAGGATGCTTTCGCATGGGGTGAAAGGAGGCATAGCCTTTTCCGCGGAGAAGGCAGATGAGTGCTCGCTGGCCGAAAACGGCATTGAAAACTGCCTCGACTATGTGGGAATGCCGCTTCCCGATGTCTATTCCGCTGACCTGTCACTGTTCGTGCTCGAGGCCGGAGTGAAGGTGTTGGAACGGGAGCGCCCGGATATTATGTATCTTTCTCTGACTGACTATATACAGCACAAGCATGCGCCCGGGTCGCCTGAAGCGAATGAGTTTTATCAGAAGATTGATAACGGCTTGGGGCGTCTCTCACGATCTGGAGCAATCGTAGCGATAACCGGGGATCACGGCATGAATGACAAATCCCGGGATGACGGTGCGCCGAATGTAATCTACCTGCAGGATGTCCTTGAACAGGAGTTTGGAACGGGCGAGTCAGACGTCATCCTGCCGATTACCGACCCATATGTGGTGCATCACGGCGCGCTTGGATCATTCGCGTCGGTTTTCATCCGGAATGGTGCAGTCATGGACAGTGCGGTAAACTCCTTGAGGAAATTGCCCGGCGTCGAAGAGGTCATGAAACGGGAAACGGCCGCTCAGAAACTGGAGCTTCCGGCTGACCGAATCGGCGATATCGTGGTCATTGCAGACAAGGAAACTGTTTTGGGAAAAAGAGCAGCGGATCATGATCTGAGCCTCCTGGGCGGTATGCGGCTGCGCTCACACGGCGGACTGGCGGACCGTCAGGTGTTTTTTATCCTCTCGCGGCCGCTCAACAATTTTTATCAGAACATCGCCCAGACCCGCCAGCTGCTCAATTACGAAATCTTCGACTTCGCCCTAAACGGTCTGCTGTAAACCATCAGCGGCCCAAACCGGGGCGGTTCTCAAGGCGTGCTTCATGTCTGCGCTGATCCGTTGAGTCCGTCCATGCGGGATTATCTCGGAATTGTCATTAGCCCGGCAGGACAGGCTCGGAGCCTGATTGGGTCAAATCCAATGACAATTTCGGGATTATCTTTGTCGTTCACGCTCTGTCTGCAGGCCGCACACTCTTCTGTGCCGCCGCTTTGTCCCTTCGCTTAGCGCCGCAAACGTGCAGGCAGCCAGAATCTGATGGTCAGCATGCCGAACACAAAACCTCCGATATGGGCAAACCACGCGACTCCGCCGCCCTGATGCGGCACCGCAGCACTTACCAAGCCGTTCATGAACTGCATCACCGCCCACATGCCGATGACAATGATCGCCGGAATCTGGATAACCCAGAAGAGTCCGAAAAAAACGAGGGTGAATACCCGCGCTCCCGGGAAAAGCAGCAGATAGGCGCCGAGAATTCCCGACACCGCTCCGCTCGCACCGACCATCGGCACCAGGGAGTCCGGATCAGTGAACGCATGGCCATAGACAGCGACAATACCGGAAAGCAGGTAAAAGACCAGAAACCGGAAATGGCCGATGGCATCTTCCACATTGTCGCCGAAGATCCAGAGGTACAGCATGTTGCCGAGAAGATGGAACAGACCGCCATGCATGAACATGGAGGTAAAGACCGTCGCAAACGGGCTGATCGGCTGAACCTTGTCGAACGAAGTCAGTGCATACGGGATGGCTCCATAACGGGACACAATCGCGAGATCGCTCAACGGTGACAGCAATTGCCAGACGTAGATCCCGATATTCGCAGCAAGAATGGTGAGCGTCACCCAAGGGAAAGAGTATGTCGGATTGTCGTCTTTGTAAGGAAAAAACATTGCTTATTATCTCAATATCCGCCACAAATAACAAATCACGGCATGAACAGCATCATCCTGTTCATGCCGACACGAAGTCTCATGGCATGATCCGGAAATGGTCATCAGGCAAAAAACCGGATAGTGCGGAGCCTGACTGGTTCCCAACAAAAAACCGGCGGGAGCATCATCCTGCCGGCACATGCGCTGAGAAAATCAGCCGGTTATTGCAGCATCTGCATCAACTTCGCAACTGCCCACGAAAGCCCGAGACATGCGGGAATCGTAAAAACCCAGGCAAGAATGATATTGCCGCCGACCGACCATCTCACCGCAGAGAGCCGCTGCGAAGAACCGACCCCCATAATGGTCGATGAGATGACATGGGTCGTCGAAAGCGGCAGACCTATATGCGATGCCACTTCGATCACCGTGGCAGCCGCGGATTCGGCGGCAAACCCGTTGACCGGACGAAGCGCCGAAAGCCTCGTCCCGAGGGTTTTGATGATTCTCCATCCGCCTGCTGCAGTACCAAGTCCCATGGCAACCGCACAGGACAACATGACCCAAAACGGCACATGGAAATCCGTCAGCCCATAATAGCTTACCAGCGCCATCGTGATGATACCCATGGTTTTCTGGGCATCGTTGTTGCCGTGACTGAATGCCATATATGCCGCCGACACTATCTGAAGCCTGCTGAAGAGTTTGTTGACCGAAGAAGGCGTCCGGTCGTGAAAGAGCCAGATAATCCCCCACATGACAATCATGCCGAGCAGGAAACCTACAACCGGAGAGAGGAAAAGACCCATAAGAATCTTGAGAACCCCCTTTCCGATAATGACATCGGTTCCGGCGGTAGCAATCGCGGCGCCGAGAATGCTGGAAAGCATCGCATGGCTGGAAGATGTCGGCAGTCCATAGTACCAGGTGACGAGATCCCATATAATGGCGGAAACCAGCGCAGAGAAAATCGTCACCTGGGTAACACTGACCGCCTCAACAAGCCCGGCGCCCACCGTTTTGGCAACGGCGGTGCCGGTAAGCGCTCCCACAAGGTTCAGAATCGCCGCCATCGCTACCGCCGTCTTCGGAGAAAGGACACGCGTTGATACTGACGTGGCGATCGCATTCGCCGTATCGTGAAAACCGTTGATGAAATCGAAAATCAGGGCGAGGGCAATAACCAGGACAAGAAGAGTATAGGTATCAAGCATATTTCAGCACAATCGCTTCAAGGATATTGGCGACATCTTCGCACGCATCGACCGAGTCTTCAAGCAGTTCGTACACCTCTTTCCACTTGATGATCTGTATCGGATCTTTTTCCTCATCAAACAGCTTGACAAGGGCATCTCGAAAGGCCCGGTCGGTCTTGTTTTCAAGGCTGTTGATCTCGACACAACACTCCTGCACATAGGAAAACTTCTTCTCTTCGAGCTTCTTGACCGCCTTGACGATCAACTCGGAACAGGCGACCAGGTCCCGCGCCATTTCGATTATGACCGGTTGCGGGGTTCCCAGCTTGAACAGATTGAACCGCTCGGCGCATCCCCAGATAATGTCGATGATATCGTCCATGCGTGTTGCGAGGGCATGCAGATCCTCCCGATCGATCGGGGTGAGAAACGTCTGGTTCAGCTTCTTGATGATGTCATGCGTAATGACATCTCCCTCTTTTTCGGTTTCGCGAATGCCTTTTGCGATGACCGGGGCATTATCCGTATCCTGCAGCAGTGTGAGCATAAGAGCCGAACCTTTCAGAACATTGGCGGCACCGGCATTGAACAGCTCAAAAAAATCCACCTGCTTGGGGAAAAGACGAGAAATCATGATATCCTCCGTATCGTGCTCCACACTCCGCATGCGCAGTGCAACTGCATTCTGCAACCTCTTATTTTAGGATAAAAATGAAAATCTCCGCCAGTGGGGGGAGCCCTTCAGGAAAGAACCTGCTTAATCTTTGAAATATCAACGTCTTTCACAATCCGGACAGAGCCGATCCGCTCGGGCAGCACAAACGTCACCCTGCCGGCTTCAGCCTTTTTATCGATCGTCATATGCGCGCAGAGACGCTCAGGATCCATTCCTTCCGGAATATCGGTCGGTAACTCGTAGTCAGCAATGAGGGTTTTGATGCGCATAACCGATTGTTTATCCAGCATCTTCAGACGATGTGCCAGCCGCGCAGCAGCCGCCATGCCGATCGCAACCGCTTCGCCGTGCAGAAATCGACTGTAGGATGTTTCGGTCTCAATCGCATGGCCGACGGTATGGCCGAAATTGAGGATGGCGCGCAGACCGCCCTCGCGCTCGTCCTTTGCAACCACCTGGGCCTTGATGCTGCACGAGATTTTCACCACTTCAGCCAGCACTGCCGGATCAAGCCCGAGCAGTTGCAAGCGCTGCTGCTCAAGAAAAGCAAAAAACGCTTCGTCCCAGATAATCCCGTACTTGATCACTTCGGCAATCCCGCAGAGCAGTTCACGCTGCGGCAGGGTTCTGAGTGTTGCCGTATCGATCCAAACGAGGCGCGGCTGGTAAAACGCACCGATCATGTTCTTGCCGAGCGGATGGTTGACCCCGGTCTTGCCCCCGACGGAGCTGTCCACTTGGGACAGGAGTGTTGTCGGCACCTGCACAAAACTGATCCCCCGCATATAGAGCGACGCAACGAATCCGGCAATGTCGCCGATGACACCGCCCCCGAGGGCAACGAGACAGGCCTTCCGGTCGAGCCGCTCTTCGAGCAGGCGGGTCAGGATGGTTTCTACGCTCTTCAGGTTCTTGTATTTCTCTCCGTCCGGGATCAGGATTGAGAACGGTTCAAAACCGGAGGAGCGGAGCGATTGCATGACCCGCTCCCCATAGAGCTTGAACACCGTCGGGTTGCTAATGACCCCGATCTTCCGGCTGAAGCCGAACGGCACCATCTGTTCTCCGAGACGATCCAGCACTCCGTTTCCGATGCTGATGGTGTAGCTCCTGCTGCCGAGCTTTACCGCAACCTTCTGGATCGTCTTCATGACACGTTGTCCTTTCTTCCGTTCTGCACTCAGGAGAGCAACCCGCTCGATGATCTCGTCGACAATCTCTTCCGGACGTTTTCCGTCGGTTGCAACCATGATATCCGCCAGCGCGTAAAATGGCCGGCGCGCTTCAAGGAGCTCCTGAATACGCTGCTCCGGGTGTTCTCCTTTCAGCAACGGACGGTCCGCATTGCCGCGCACCCGATGAAGAATGGTCCTGACTGACGCGGTGAGACAGACGATTATGCCTCCCGACCGTAAAGCCACCCGGTTGTCGGCACTGACAACAGCCCCTCCGCCCGTTGCGATAACAGAGCGCTTTCTCCGGGAAAGCTCGCCGATCACTTCTGACTCAATCCGCCGAAACACTGCCTCGCCCTGCGTTTCGAAAATGTCGGAGATCGACATCCCCGAACGCTTCTCGATTGCGGCATCGACATCCACAAACGCGCAGCCGAGCGCCCGCGCGAGCACCTTGCCGACCTCGCTCTTCCCCGTCCCCATAAACCCTGTTAAAACGATGTTATCCGCACCGGAAAGGCGCATTGAGCCCCCATACACATGCTAGACTGGAATATGTCCAACCACTATTATACACGCATTCTCATCTGCCTTCTCGGTATGCTGCTTCTTGCATACCCTTCAGGGAAGATTGACGCGGCAGACCCAATGAAAGTGGCGGTCATTGATGGAGATACCCTGATCGCTACAGGAAAACACGGCCATACCCACCAGCGGGAATTGATCAGGCTGATCGGCATTGACGCGCCTGAGATAGGACAACGTCCGTGGGGACAACGGGCAAAGCAGCACCTCCAGAACTTGATCCGGAAACAGGGGGGCGCTGTCTTCCTTGAACGGGATGTAGAGCAGCGGGATCGTTACGGCAGGCAGCTTGCGTATGCGTGGCTGGGAAACGGCATCCTGCTGAACGAACGTATGGTGCGCGACGGCTATGCTCTTGCAGTCACCATTCCGCCAAATGTCCGATACGCCTCCCGCATTGCCGAAGCCCAGAAAAGAGCCCGACGCGACCGCGCCGGGCTCTGGAAATATCATGCGTTCCGAAAAACTCCCCACCAGTGGCGGCAGGAAAACCAACACTAAAGACAACGAAGAGATGGATACATCATTTCTTCATATCTTACCGTTGAATTGTTATCTTTGAACTTTGAACTTTTATCTTTAATTCACTCCCTTACCTTTCAGGAACGCAGAGTACTTCATGTCCGTACCCTTGATATGGTTCAGCAACCAGTCTTTCAGAAAAGACATGATCTGGACCGACATGACTGCTTTGCCGGCATTGAGATCCTGCTGAAACTGGAGCACTTTTTTGGTCAGATCGTCATGTTTCATTTTGTGCGCAGTCGCCTCCGGATATCCATACGTCTTAAAAAGGGACTCCTCATGGGCGAAATGTGTCTTGGTGTAATCGACCAGGCCAGCAAGAATCTTCTCAAGCACATCCTTGCCCTTGCCTTGCGCCATCGCATCATTCAGATCATTCACCAAAACCACCAGCTTCTGGTGCTGAGCGTCGATGGAACTGATTCCTACACTGTACTCTGCTCCCCAGGTAATTAACGCCATATGCTACCTCCCAAAAAAATATTCCCCGAACCTCCCGAAAAACCTGCTAAGCAACTCCCTTGCTCTTCAGAAACGGAGCATATTTCATATCCGTCCCCTTGATGTGATTGAAAAGCCAATCTTTCAGGAATGCCATGATTTCGACAGACATGACCATCTTGCCGTCATGAAAATCCTTCTGGAATGCAATAACCTTCTTTGTCAGTTCATCGTGCTTTGTTTTATGGGAAAGCGCTTCGGGATACCCGTGCGTTCTGAAAAGCATCTCCTCATTCGCAAAATGCGTCTTCGTGTATTCAACCAGCCCAGCGAGAATCTTTTCGATCACATCCTTGCCTTTGCGCTGTGCCATGGCATCGTTCAGTTCGTTGATATAGCTGATCAGTTTCTGATGCTGCGTATCAATCGTCACCAATCCGACACTCCACTCAGCACTCCACGTAATTAATGCCATCGGAACCCTCCGCCGAAAACCGAATTATCTGTCTGCCGGACCATGCCCGAACTCACCGTATCTTTTTTCTCAGCAGAACCATGATGACAACAGCCACCGCGATGAGAACAAAGGCGACTTTCGTCAGCTTCAACGCAAACAGCACCAGCGCTGCGGCAAGAACGATCAGGGCATAAATCACAGAGTTCCCGCCTTTGCCGCCCGGTATCCTTCAATTGTAGCAAGAATCAGGACAACTGTAAAGCCGGTAATCATGGCGACAACATTCAGCAATCCGAAAACCGCCAGCACAACCATGATCGCAAACATGACAAAGATCTTGATCGTGCTGATACCGATGATGATCGGCTGCGCCATGCTGGTCCCGAGGAATTTCTGTACGGCCCAGACAATGATCCGCAGGCTGATCAGCGACAGCGCTCCGCCCACAAGGATACTGAACGGAACACGCCACTCCTGCCACCAGATCACCCCTGCAACAATGGCCAGGACCGGGATGATAATCAGGACACGTTTATAGATTTTTTGAAGCATCTGTTCCATCCGCTGCTTTATCCGCCTTTCGGGCCACACGGAACACTTCGCGAAAACCGGCAATGATGCCCAGAATAAAAAAGATAACCGACAGATACGGGAACGATCCGAAAAAGCGATCCAGAAAATAACCGATCAGCGCACCGGCAATGATGCACAGGACAAGATGGATACCGACGGTGCTGGCCTCGAAAATCTGCCGGAAGATCGGTTTCTCTGGCGGCTGTTCAGCCATGCGTCAGCCTGTGCATTACCGCACTGCCCTGAACGCCGTAAACGCCGCCCTGACGGTCTTGGCGATATCGGCTCCGGTATGCGCACAGGAAAGGAATCCCGCCTCGAACTGCGATGGGGCGAGATAGATTCCCTGCTCCAGCATTTTCAGGAAAAAGCGCCCAAACCGCGCCGTATCGGCAGTTTTGGCAGTGCCGTAATCAACCACGTCCACATCGGTGAAGTATGTGCAGAACATCGTGCCTGCCCGATAAAAACGGGTAGCGACTCCCGCCTTTCTTGCAGCATCTTTCAGGCCATCCTCAAGTTCCTGCATCGTTTTTTCGAGTTTCCGGTACGTCTGGGGATTCCTGAGAATTTTCAGGGTTTCGATCCCCGCAGTCATGGCAACAGGATTGCCCGAAAGCGTTCCGGCCTGATATACCGGACCTTCAGGAGAAATGTTCGCCATGATTTCCCGTTTGCCTCCATACGCACCGACCGGCAGTCCGCCGCCGATCACCTTGCCCAGACAGGTGAGATCCGGCACAATGCCATACTGCTGCTGCGCGCCGCCAAGGGCAACCCGAAACCCGGTCATTACCTCATCAAAGATCAGGACAGCCCCGCAGCGCTCGGTCTCTTCCCGCAGGGACGCAAGAAATCCAGGCACCGGCAACACGCAGCCGATGTTGCCGACTACCGGCTCGACAATGACACCGGCGATTTTTTTGCCGTCACGACGCATGACCGAACGAAATGCCTTGATATCATTGAACGGCAATGTGAGCGTCAGCTTTGCATAGTCCTGCGGCACGCCGGGACTGTCCGGCACCCCAAACGTGGCCGCGCCCGACCCCGCCTTTACGAGCAACCCATCGGCATGGCCATGATAACAACCCTCGAATTTGACTATCAGATCGCGCCCGGTAAACCCGCGCGCTGCGCGGATTGCGCTCATCGTCGCCTCAGTGCCGGAACTGACCATGCGCATCTTCTGCATGGAAGGGTACAGCTTCGTGATCATGCCGGCCAGCTCAACCTCAAGCGGCGACGGTGCGCCAAAGCTCGTACCGAGTTCAACCGCCCTTTTCAGCGCCTTCACCACAGCAGGATGCGCGTGGCCGAGAATCATCGGCCCCCATGACAGGACATAATCGACATATTCATTGCCGTCAACATCGTACAGCTTCGCGCCTTTTGCCCTTTGAATGAACAACGGATTCCCGCCGACGGCCCGGAACGCCCGAACCGGGCTGTTCACTCCGCCCGGCAGCACTGCCAAAGCTTTCTTGAAATATGCACGAGATTTTACGGTTTTCATACCATCGGCCCTTTCTCTACCCAGACAGTGGCGCGGTCGGTTCCCTCGACAAGCCCCGCCGCCAATGCTGCTTCCGCCTTCTTCAGCAATATCTGAACGCTATCTCCATCATCAGGATACTCCGAGATCCCGGCACTGAACGTCGGCGGCTGAACCGCACTGCCGACATCCTGCAATCCCCGCTGGACGAGCGCTGATCGAAGCTTGCCGCAAAACGCCACGGACTGGTCCTTTGTCGTATATGGCTGCACAATGACAAGGGTCTCTTCGTTCATGCGCCCGACAATATCAGAGCGCCTGCAGTTATCGGCGACCAGACGGGCAAAGTCCCGGAGCACTTTGCTGCCGAGCAGATTGCCGTTCAGGCTGACATACTCTTCAAAATCGTCCAGCTTGATCATGACGACCGCCGTTTTGTGCTTGTGCCGGAACGCAAGGTTCAGCTCCGCGTCGAACATCTTCAGCAGCATGCCACGATTGTACAGTCCGGTCGCGGGATCGAAGATCGCATGCTGCTTGAGCGATGCAATGAAGCCCCGCTTTTCAATCGCCTCAGCGGCGATCGATGCAAAAATGCTCATCAAAATAATGTCTTCGTCTCCAAACGGTTCTTCAGTCTTGCGAAAAACCGTAAGACACCCGACGGAGCCTGCCTTTGTCTTGAGCGGCACCGCCATGGCTGCCTTCAGTCCGTTTTCACGCGCTGTGCGGCGGTGATCGGAATACAATTCCTCAGTCACGTCGGTCGTAAAAAACGGCTTGCCCTCGGCAACAACACGACCCCCGATGCCCTCTCCGATTTTTTCAACGGCATATTTTACGTAGTCGTCCGAAAGACCCTCGGTCTTGACGGTATGGAGATTGCCGGTCTTGAGATCGAATGCCTGGATGGAAGCAGCATCAATTTTGCTGAAGCTCCTGGCGCTCCGGAGAATATGCGTGAAAACATCATCAAGACTATCGAATACAAGCAGGCGTTCCGTAACAAAAAAAAGCCGCTCAAGAACCGATTGCCATTCCTCGGACATGTTCATGTAGCCTCCTGGATGTAATCAAGTTTACCCAAAGATTCGGGCAAATGCAACGGAAGATAGTAATAAGTAATGCGTAATAAGTGATGAGCAGACGCGGGAAACGGCGGAAAACAGTCGTTCATGAGCAGCATGGGAAAAATACGGTCACAAGCAAAACAATACAATCGGCCATGGAGCAAGAGACTATTCGTCACGACTTTCGGCTTTACCCATTACCCATTACTCGTCACGGTCTTTATGCTTTATACTAATTGCATGCGAACCATCATTCTTGCCTCTGCCTCTCCACGCCGGAAGGAACTGCTCAGGCGCATCGGCCTTGAATTCAGGGTCAGCACCGCCCATACCGACGAAGTCTGCGATGCGCGGCTCGCGCCAAGAGAATGCACAAAAGCGCTGGCCCGCCATAAAGCGGAATGTGTCGCTCACTATCATCCGGACGATCTCATCATCGCCGCCGATACTATTGTTGTACTTGGCAATGACATCCTCAACAAACCGGTTGATGCCGGCGATGCACGCCGCATGCTCCGCCGCCTGAGCGGCAAGTGCCATACCGTCATCACCGCATACACCATTCTGGACGCCGCATCAGGCAAAAGCCGGACGCGCGCGGTCGAATCGCTGGTCTGGTTCAGAAAACTGACCTCACACGAAATTGAAGCCTACATTAAAACAGGCGAGCCGTTCGACAAGGCCGGGGCATACGGCATTCAGGAATTCGGCGCATTGCTGGTAAAGAAAATTGACGGCGATTACTTCAATGTGATGGGCCTTCCTATAGCGTCAGTCGCGCAGACACTGAAAGAGTTTGGAATAGTTGTTCTGTAGCCACTTTCCGCTCGGCCTTCCATCACGATTCGCTCTGTAATACAAAATTCTCATTCCATAAATTTTGTTGAATTGTGTATCCGATCGGTTAGTTGTTTGCTGGTTTGGCGTCCAAATGAACAGGCACTGCTCGGTGTTCTCAGAGACGTTCAGCCGTCGGCTTACTTCACGCTGCGGTAACTTGCCCTCTACTATCAGCTTCACTGCTTCCATCCGAAATTCCTTCGTGTACCGCCCTCGCGGAATTCTCTCCATGCTCCACTTCCATCTCGTATTTTACCGGAGACTTTGGGGTCCATTGTTTTCAGCATACGTCAAGAACCATCACCATCGAGCATTGTCATATCATACGCATCATACAGTGAAAGCACCTGTGGATCAGCCTTCTCGAGTTCGTCGATGATGGCAAGCATGGCGGCCCGTTCGGTCACCGTGAAAACACGCTCCTTGAACTGGCGCCCGGCTTTCAGTCCCTTGGCATACCACGTAAAAAATTTGCGGAAGAGCACCGTACCGCCGCGATCGCCGTAGTAGTCGCAGCACAGGCCGATATGTTCGCGCATGGCAGCGCAGATTTCCGCAATTGAACGGCGGGCGCCATACGTACCCGTGGAAAGATACGCCATGACATCCTGAAACACCCAGGGATTGCCGAGCGCACCGCGGGCGATCATCACCCCGTCACAGCCGGTTTCATCAAGCATCCGCTTGATCAGCTTCGGTGAGAAAGCATCTCCACTCGCAATGACCGGTATCTTCACTGCCTGCTTCACCTCGGCAATCGCACGCCGGTCAACCCGCCCGCCATAGTGCTGCATGCGGGTGCGTCCGTGGACACAGACGCCGGAAGCCCCTGCATCCTCAGCAGCACGGGCCACGTCGACCGCCACGAGCGAATCAACGTCCCAGCCGGTCCTGATCTTGATTGTCACCGGCCAGTGCGCTGCCCGGACAACCGCCTCAACCAGTGCGGCGATGCGCTTCGGTTCTTCACGCAACAGGCCTGCACCCTCGCCACGGCTCGTCACTTTCGGCACCGGACATGCCGCGTTGATATCGACCATGCAAAACGGCATGGGATGCAGAATGTCGAGAGCGCGCACCAACATCTCGGGATCGTTTCCGAGCAGCTGTACTCCGAGCGGCCGATCAGTCTCATGCGTCGTGAGCATTGAGAGTGACTGTTTGCTCCCATAGACGAGCGAACGGGCACTGATCATCTCGGTAAAGGCAAGCTCGCATCCATAGCGACGCTGCATCATCCGGAACGGCAGATCGCTGACACCGGCCAGAGGCGCCAGTATGAGCGGCATGCTGAACACAAGCCGCCCAACCTGAAATGTGCTAAAAGGTGACCTTTGCTCGTTTATTTTCTCTTTCATCGGAATTCTGGCTGATATATAATTTACGGAACAGGTGCGAATGGCAAAGCAGCGTGCAAAAGCGGTCTTCCCGGTCCTTTTGCATTTCAGGCTTTCCGTTTTGCACTGTATAGACTACCTGCAGAGGAGGAAGCATGGCAACAAAGAAAGCGGCGGCACCGGCAAAACCTGCCCAGGCAGCAGCTCTGAAAAAGACAGTGGCAAAGGCGGCCCCGGCAGTGAAAAAATGCAGCACGAAGAAATGCGCACCAAAAGGCGCGGTCAAAACAGCAGTAAAGCCTGCCGCAAAAGCAACCGCGGGCGTCAAGGGGAACAAATACTCCTGCAAGACCTGCGGTCTGGTTGTGACGGTTGACAAGGCATGCGGCTGTGTTGAGATGTTTGAGATTGTCTGCTGCGGAGCACCGATGAAGGCATCAAAATAACAGGCGGAACCGGGCGGCGGAGTGCTGTGCAGTCCGCCGTTTTTTATCGCCCTGAATTGAAATGCAGGTCTGCAATCAGCCGCCCGAGCAGCGGATATGCTCCGTCAGCCGCACGGACATCTTCCTTGAGCAGTCGCAATCCTTCCGGCACATACTTGAGAAATGATGGTTTCCCTTTCACCTTTGCAAGAAATCCATACGCGCCGAGCGCCTGCATGTGGCGCTGAAGGCGGCAGGGGAGAAGAACGCGCATGAACGCATCGGCATCAAATGCGGCAGCGCTTTTTTTCATTGCATCCAGATAGTAGGCGATCAGCCGCTCTCTTATCTTGTCGTCAAGACGATAATAAGGGTCCCAGAGCAGCGAAGCGATATCGTATGCAGGCGACAACAGCCTCGCTCCCTGATAATCGATCAGGCAGACCTCTGTGCCATTTTTGAGCATCACATTCTGTGACTGGCAGTCGCGGTGGATGATGGTTCTGGGAGCCGCATCGACCGCAGCAGCAAGGCGATGGAATTCAGCATCAAGGGCATTCCGGTCATGATCGCTGCGGTTGAGCAGGCCAATGACAAAGCGGTCCACGAAATACGCGGTCTCCCAGCGCAGATAGTCGTAATCAAAGATTCGCTCCGCCAGCAAAGGACAATCCTCAAGCTGTTCCGTCGCACCTCCGTGCAGGCGTACCAATTGGTCAAGCACCTTCCGGTACATTATTTCGACAGCTTCATGCGATCGTCGACAGCGGAGCCAGCTGTAGAGGGAAAGATCGCCAAGGTCTTCAAACAGCATGGCCGGCCGATCCTTCGCAACCGAGAGCAGACGCGGCACACGAATTCCGTGTGCCGAAAAAAAACGGGTGTAGGCGGCCTGCCGCTCAAACTCCTCATCGCGCTTCAGACATTGCATAAGCACCGTGCGGTTTCCCGCATGCTCCACCCGGAAGTAGCGCCGGTCTGACCCGCCGGCACCGATTTCGATCATCCCTGCGTCAGGACCGCCGAAAAGATTCGTGAGGTTCACCTGCACAACGCCTCCCGGATACACGATCGCGTCGGACAGCTCCCGGCTGCCAGCATCGCATCCTGCAAGAACAATGCAATTCCTCAACGACGCTCCAGACAGGTCGGCTCCTGACTCTACGGACACATACCCTTCGTATCGGCTCCGGTCGCAGCCGGAGGACGATTCATGAAAAAAGACGGTTTCCCCGTCAGCCCGCAACAGGCTGAAGACAGTTTTCGCATATGCCTCGGGGGTTCCGATATCCGACCAGGCACCGCCGGTCACATCATGCGTGCCGATGCGATGTCCCGCCGCCCGTGCACGCTGCCACGCATCGGTCACATGCGAAATCCCGTCAGGAAGAAAAGCGAGAAAGGCAGGTTCATACAGCGCGATCCCGGTGAATGCCATAAGCCGGGTACCAGGCAGACTGTCAGTTCCGGCGCGGTGCAATCCCAAAAAACTGCCGTTTCCGTCAATGATGACATTATTGAACTGTGCATGGTCATGGATTGCCAGCGTCACGAGATTGCCGTCCGCTCTGTGACGCTCCAGAAGCGCAGCCAGGTCAACGTCCGAGTATATGTCCGCATTATGGACCAGAAACGTTCCGTGATCGAGAAAAGAAGCGGCGTTTTTCAACGCGCCGCCGGTGCCGAGTATCGGAGATTCGGGAAAGAAGGTTATGCGGTGAGCAAAGACAGAGTCTTCTGCCCACTGTCTGATGTCGTCGCCACGGTAATGGAGATTGATACCGATACGGTCAGGCAGGAGAAGATCAACCCGTTCCAGCACCTTCTGAAGAACCGGCTTGCCGAGAAGCGGCAGCAAGGGTTTCGGCAGATGGCCGGTAATCGGCCGGAGGCGCTCACCCAAGCCGGCAGCCGGAATGAACGCGGCATGCACTCTATGCATAGAGAAGAAAATGCGGACGCACTTTTGCGGTAAAAGCGTTCACCTGCGCCTGCCACCATCGCTCCATCTCACGAAGCGGAGCACCAGCCTCGATCTCCCGGCGCAGACGATCCGTCCCGACCAGGATATCGAACGGCATCTTTTTTGTTTCATATTCGTACGGCGGCTGCTTCCAGGCAAACTGCTTCGGATAGAGATCGTGCACCGTTTTGAGAATCGCTATCGTCGTCTTCCACGAGCGGAAGCGGGTACGGTCGGTCACATGTATCTGGACACCCCCGCAGATTGTCCTCGCGTGCTTCTGAAAGGTCGGCTCAAACGAGAGCGGACGGAAAAAGACACCCTGTAGCCGAAGCGCGTTCAAGGCAGTTGCCAGCGTTTCGCCATCGATATACGGAGCCCCGAAGATCTCGAACGGTCTCGTCGT
>JAAYUK010000019.1 GCA_012517735.1 Nitrospiraceae bacterium | reverse complement strand
GCGGCTGCTCAGGCTCAGGGTCCTGAATGTGAAACAGCCGGTTGGATGAATTCGTTGATCAGGCGAATGTGCGTTCCGGATATAACGAGTGAAAGAAAAGGAGAGTTTACCATTATATGAGTATCAACAGCAGCCATTTCACGGATGGATTGGTCGTGGTCGGTCTTTTGCTGGCAGTGGTCGTCTTTACCTGGTTAGCGAAGAGCAGAAAAAAGACTGACTGAGCAACGCCCCCCCGTGCGCGCCAGCGCACGGGGGGCGTTTTCATGATCTGGCTCTGTGGGAAAATTGTTGAGGAGATTCCTTTCTTTCAGTTCAGGACAGAAATATTCTTGACAGGAAGTGCTTCGGTGCAGTATGTTGGATTAGATTGGAATGATTCCTGATAAGGTGGATAGGGAAGCGCATATACAGACGGTAGAGACAATGCTCAGCCATCTGCGACGGAAGGGGTATAAGCTGACGCCGCAGCGCCGGGCTGTCGTTACGGTGCTTGCGCAGGATCGTTCTCACCCGCATGTCTCCGAAATTATTGCGCGCGCGCGGAGCCTCTCGCCGCGCATCAGCGCATCAACGGTGTATTACACCCTGGCGATGCTCAAGGAGGAAAACCTCATTCGCGAGATCGAGTTTTACAATGCCGACAACCGATACGATACCAATGTGTCCGATCATCTCAACCTTATCTGCATGGCATGCGGCAAGATTGAGGATTATGAAGGTACGGTTCCGGTATCTGCTCGCACAGTCGCTGAGACGACCGGTTTTCGTCCGGTACGCATGCGTTTTGAGTCATATGGATACTGTAAGCGGTGCGTGAGGAAAGGCGGCAAATAGGTATTTTTCTGTTCTTAAATAGGAATGATTCCTATTTTTGAGATAACATCCGCCCTGGGCGGCAGGGAGTGTTCAGTACCAGATAGGAAAGGAGGCAGTATCATGAGTGAAGAAAGCAAATGTCCGGTAACGGGCAGAACAGGAAAAGCAGCTGGCAGAGGCACATCGAACCGGGACTGGTGGCCCAACCAGTTAAACCTTCATATTCTCCACCAGCATTCGTCAAAGTCCAATCCGTTGGGCAAGGACTTCAACTATGCGGAGGAGTTCAAAAAACTCGACCTTGCTGCGGTGAAAAAGGATCTCTACGCGCTGATGACAGACTCGCAGGAGTGGTGGCCGGTCGATTACGGTCATTACGGAGGGCTTTTTATCAGGATGGCCTGGCACAGTGCAGGAACCTATCGTATGGGCGACGGCCGTGGAGGCGCTGGGTCCGGCAGTCAGCGACTTGCGCCGCTGAACAGCTGGCCGGACAATGTGAACCTCGACAAAGCACGACGACTGCTCTGGCCGATCAAACAGAAATACGGCAACAAAATCTCGTGGGCGGATTTGATGATCCTGACCGGCAACTGCGCGCTTGAGTCGATGGGGTTCAAGACCTTCGGATTTGCTGGAGGTCGGGAAGATGTCTGGGAACCGGAAGAGGATATTTATTGGGGCAGCGAAGATACATGGCTCGGCGACAATCGCTACAGCGGCGACCGGAATCTCGAAAATCCGCTCGCTGCCGTGCAGATGGGACTGATTTATGTGAATCCGGAGGGACCCAACGGCAATCCCGACCCGGTCGCCTCGGGGCGGGACGTCCGCGAGACGTTCCGGCGCATGGCGATGAATGACGAAGAGACCGTAGCGCTTGTTGCGGGTGGACATACGTTCGGCAAATGCCATGGTGCCGGCCCGGCTTCTCATGTGGGACCAGAACCTGAAGGCGCCGGGCTCGAGGAGCAGGGGCTCGGATGGAAGAGCAGTTTCCGGAGCGGAAAGGGTGGCGATACGATCAGCAGTGGGATCGAGGGTGCGTGGAAGCCGAATCCGACCACGTGGGACATGGTGTATTTAAAGGTGCTGTTCAAATACGAATGGGAACTGGTCAAGAGTCCGGCCGGCGCATATCAGTGGCTGGCGAAGGATGTGGATGAAGAGGACATGGTTGTTGACGCGCACGACCCGGCAAAAAAGCACCGGCCGATGATGACGACAGCGGATCTTTCGCTGCGCTTTGATCCGGAATTCGAGAAGATCGCCCGCCGCTATCTGGCAAATCCCCAGGAATTTGCGGATGCCTTCGCGCGGGCATGGTTCAAACTGACGCATCGTGACATGGGACCGCGGTCCCGCTACCTCGGTCCTGAAGTCCCCGCTGAAGAGCTGATCTGGCAGGACCCTGTGCCGCCGGTCGATCATCCACTGGTCGATGAGCAGGATATCACTTTTCTGAAGAAAACAGTGCTGGCTTCGGGGTTATCCATTTCTCAGCTCGTCAGGACTGCCTGGGCATCGGCATCAACGTTCCGCGGATCGGACAAGCGCGGCGGTGCGAATGGGGCGCGAATTCGTCTTGCCCCGCAAAAGGATTGGGAAGTCAACGAGCCGGAGGAACTGGCGAAAGTGCTGGGCGCGCTGGAAAGCATTCAGAAGGAATTCAACTCGGGTCAGTCTGGCGGGAAAAAGATATCGCTCGCCGACCTGATAGTGCTCGGCGGATGCGCTGCAGTAGAGCAGGCTGCGAAGCGGGCTGGTCATCAAGTGGTCGTTCCGTTTGCCCCCGGTCGAACCGATGCATCGCTGGAGCAGACCGACGTGATGTCATTTGGCGTGCTTGAACCGAAGGCCGACGGCTTCCGTAACTACCAGAAGAAGCGGTATGCGGTGACAGCGGAAGAGTTGCTGATTGACAGGGCGCAACTGCTCACGCTGACCGCGCCAGAGATGACTGTCCTCATCGGCGGCATGCGTGTGCTGAATGCAAACTTCGGACAATCGCCGCACGGTGTTTTCACCAAGCGGCCTGGGACGCTCACCAATGACTTCTTCGTAAATCTGCTCGACATGGGGACGGAATGGAAAGCGGTATCGGACGACAAGGATGTTTTCGAGGGACGCGACCGGAAATCAGGAGAGCTCAAATGGACCGGTACCCGGGTCGATCTTGTTTTCGGTTCAAACTCACAGCTCCGCGCTATCGCAGAAGTGTACGGAAGCGCGGATGCCCAGACAAAGTTTATCAATGACTTTGTTGCAGCCTGGACAAAAGTAATGAACCTTGACCGTTTTGACCTTGCCTGATCGAGGCTGCTTTTTGTGAGCGCTCCGCACAGGAGATGACGAAACGGTAAACCATGACCCGGATTCAGCGACAGCTATTCCCTGTACGCTGAATCCGGGTCGTTCAGCCCAGAAGTATCTCAAAATTGTCAGAGGATTCGACCGAAAGTGCTTAGAGCCTGCTGGGCTAATGACAATTTTGGATAAATATGGGTCTTTGACAGAAAGTTCCATAATGAACCGCTTGCTGCCTGAATGCTGTGGAGTCTGCGACTGTCGGCAGGGGTCAATTGTCAGGTCCGGCCAGCAACCAACCAAGCCCGAGTTCGGACAGTTTCCCGTGGGAAGGTTCCCCATTGGGCCATCCGGCCATTTCATAATAGAGTAAAATCGCTTGTTCAAATTCTTCTTTACGAATGGTAACGTTGCCTTTATTGGGTCCGCTTTGGAGTGGCTCGAAATATTTTTCAGGAAGCACATCGTCTTTGGCTGAAAGTCCCTGCCGGACATTAAAAACCCGAGCCATATTGTTAATCCGCTCCCCGATCTTCATCATTTCCCACAAGTTTGTTTCCCATCCGGTTATGGCCTGAACCATGGAGACCATTTTATTCAGAGGGGTCACGCTCCGCGGAGCAAAACCGAAGAAGCATGCACCCAGAGCATCATAGAGGGAATTCAGCAAGCTGGTATAAAAAATGATACGAACCTTGTCTCCTGTCAGGTCACAGACGGGAACCCCCTGGAGGAGCCCCATCGGCCGGCCCGCAGCTTCCCCAACCGGATTGCCGGGCGTAAACAGAGGATCATGTTGCGCAAACCAATGATCGGCTCCCATCGGTGATAACGCATATTGCAGTCCCACCCCCGCTTTGACGCGAGGGTCATGCATGGGGGCCTCCTGTCCTTTGACTTGAACGAGAAAGCGGTCGGCGCCATGTCCGATTTTTTTTGCCGCTCTCAGTGTTCCTTCGGCCAGAATATCACCGAAACCATCCCTGTGGGCAATTTTAGCGATCCACTCCAATACCGCCGTACCATCGCCGAATTGCAATGCCTTGCCATCTGTCGTATCAGGATCGATGATTCCAGCTTCGCGGCACTTCATCCCAAAGGATATGGCAGCGCCGGTTGAAATGGTATCCATCCCGAAACGATTGCACAGTTCATTGGCCTTGCAGAGAGTCTGCAGGTCGCCCACATCACAATTTGAGCCGAGAGCGGCAAGCGTTTCATATTCCGGTCCGCCGAAGGAAGGATCAACATTCGCGCTGGCTTTTATGACACGTTTGCAGCGGATTGGGCAGGCAAAACAGGTCCCTCTGCTCTTCAGGAATTCATCCGTAAGCGCATCGCCGCCGATTTTGTCTGCAGATTCAAAACTTCCCTTGCTCCAGTGGTGTGTCGGCAATCCACCAATGGCATTGTTTGCGCCTACGGTGGCCGGCGTTCCCTGAACATGAAGGATTTTGGACAAGGAATGTTCAGCAGCGGCCCTCGCCACCCAGCGTGACAGTTCGGTCAGCGACTCCCGGTTCGCCACGTTGACCCTGGTCGTTCCACGGACAGCGACTGCTTTCAGATATTTTGAACCCATGACCGCGCCCAACCCATTTCGGCCGTTAAAATGCACTCGTTCATTAACGATGTTGGCAAAAAGCACCAGGTGCTCTCCGGCCTGACCGATGGTCGCAATGCGAACTCTGTCATCACCCAGCTCCGATCTGATGGCGCTTTCGGTCTCTCCAGTATCTTTCCCCCAGAGTTTTCCGGCATCCCTGATTTCAGCCGTTCCCTCATGCACCCACAAATATACAGGCTTGGACGCTTTCCCCCGAAAGATGACAGCATCGAACCCTGCCATTTTCAATTCGGCTCCCCACCATCCCCCCGCCTCCGATTTGCCCAAAGCGCCCGTCAGGGGTGACTTTGCACATACGGTGTAGCGCGGAACGCTCGGCGCGGAACTCCCGGTCAGCAATCCGGCTGCGAAAATCAATATATTTTCCGGCCCTAATGGATCAGCCATTGGGGGTATCCCATGCAAAAGATAATAGAGGCCGATACCGGGCCCTCCCCCGTAGGTGCGGTAGAACAGTTCTCCCGGTTCATCCACTGATGTTTTTCCTTCAGTCAAATCAACATGAAGTATTTTTCCGCAATATCCGTTTGGCATGCAGGCGCTTTCCTTCCGAGTCTCCTTGATAAGTGCTCATTATCCTCCGCCAATTACAGGAAAAATTGCCAGTGTCATTCCATCCTGCAATGGGTCGTTCCAATCCATCAGCTTATTGTCGCAAATAACGAATCCTACATCGCCCGGATTCAGGGTGATCACATTGAAAACATCTGTGACCGTGTGCAATGTTGAATCGGTTAATTCTATCCGGGTATCGTTCTGCCCCGTCAATTCCTTTATCCCTCCTTGTAACAGCACTGTTACCCGCATATGTGCCTCCCGCACATTGCTCTTCACCGTGGGACTCCAGCCCACGTTCAGGATCCAAAATATCCCGATATAACAGCAACGTGGACGAAGTGAAGAAGCAAAGCATTCAACAAAGAACAGTTTATCCAGGTACTCAGGCAGGCAGAGGCCGGTGTGCGGATTAGAGAAGTGTGCCGCAAAGCAGGGCTTTACGGCACACCTGTTGCCGCCAGAAGCAATACCTCCAGACGCCGGTGGTTTTTCGGCGATGCCCTCCTTATACCGGCCTGTCCCCGGAAGTCACCTTTATTGTGCGGTTATCCACAGCCGGTAACATTCGAGCAGGATCCCGGGTTACCACCACATCTACAACTGTGGGCGCGTCATTGGTTGCCATCGCTTCAGCAAGCGCTGCAGCAAGGTCTCCCGGGTTTTCCACTCGTATCCCTTTGCAGCCAAAACTTCGTGCCAAGTCGGCATAATTTGTTTCAACCAGAGAGCTTGATTGATAATTTCCTGCCCCATAGAATGAATGCTGCAATGCTTTAATATAGCCCGAGGCGGCATTGTTTACAATAATTATTGTCACAGCCAATTTGGCGCGGAGTGCAGTTTCGAGCTCGCCGATCGTCATGTTAAAGCCGCAGTCACCGGTAATGGCCACTACAGGCCCGGAAAGTTCTTTCTGTTTTACCGCCAGTTTTACACCGATAGCAGCAGGCAGACCATAGCCGATCGACGCAAAACCACGATTGGCTACAAATCCCCGCCCCGCTTTCTTGGTGTCATAGAGCAGTCCGCCCCAGTGGGCTGCAAAGCCTCCATCAACGATCAATACGCCGTTATCAGGCATAATCTTGTTCAACTCATGAAGCATTCGCCCCATGTTGATAGGTATCTCCTCGCTTTCGTAGCGAGGGGTGGCTTCTTCGCGCCACTTCTCCCGCCGCTTCCTGATTTCTTCCAGATATTGTGCACGATCCGCATCGATTCCGACCCGTCTGGCATCAAGCGCCTCCGACAAATCAGCCAGACCGCATTTGGCGTCACCCCATAACCCTACGCTCACAGGTGCCCACCTTTCAATTTCTTCCGCCGAAATATCGAGATGGATGATCGGAATATTCGCTTTGGGCAAGGTGTACCGCTTGCTGGCGATTTCACCGAGTTTGCAACCGACAACAAGCAAGCAATCTGCCTCCTCAAGGAGTTCATTGGCGATTCTGCTGTATCTGCCGAACAATCCGACGGACAATGGGTGAGTACAGGCGATCGACCCTTTGCCGCTCAGGGTATTTGCCACCGGAACGCCAAATCGCTCGGCAAAGGCTTGCAGTTCAGCATGCGCGTTAGAGAGATGCAATCCCCCTCCAACCAAAATGAGCGGGCGTTTCGAATGGGCCAACAGTTCTGCGGCCTGGTTCACCCCATCGCCATCCGGCCGGGTCCGCAACGCCGGAATCGACAATACCCTGTCACTGACGAAAAAATCACTTGCCTGGAAGTCATATTCACCATGCATGATGTCTTCCGGAAAATCCAGCACCACAGGCCCTGGTCGGCCGGATACAGCCACCGAAAATGCCCGTCTGACCAATTCCGGTATGCGCTCGATCATCTCAACGCGAATCATTTCTTTTACTGCCGGGCGAAGTATCTCTACCTGCCTCGCTTCTTGCGTCATATTCTTCCATGAATGTGCCCGATGCGTATCACCGGTAATGGCTATCAAAGGAACTCCGGCATTCAGCGATTCCGCAAGCGATGTCACGAGATTTGTTGCCCCGGGGCCGGTCGTTGCGTCACACACTCCGGGACGTCCTGTCATGCGGGCATACGCATCTGCTGCAAAAGCTCCGCATCGCTCGTCGTTGACCAGGTAGTGCTCCATCCCCAAGCTTCGAATCCCTTCATAGTAGGGTAAAAGCTGGAAGCCGGCCATACCGAAGATCGGCCCCACTCCACAAAGTTTCAACATCTCCGCCAAAGCCCTGCCGCCGGTCATTCTTCCTTCAGGTCTTTTTATACAGGAATTTATCGTATCCATTGAACAACGTGCCTCCAATAGTTTTTCATTGCTCCGCACAGCTGATTCTTCATTTCACCGGACTCAACTGCTGTTGCGGCGCATCATTTTTTTGCCAGAAAAACACCCGGCCCAATATCACAAACATAATCAGTAATCCCATGCTTAAGGCCATGAGTTTTGAAGCCCCGAGAGTAACGGCCATCCACGGGCCGAATGCGACATAGGGAATCGCGAAGAGATAGCCGATCACACTGGCCGCTGCACAGGCTCCGGCCGCTGATGTTGAGAACGCCGGATCAACCACCCGGAGCAACAACAGCCCCGTTGCAAGAACCCCGTGACCTTGCCCGTATGCACAGATGCTCCGCTCAAACCAATCCCGCCTGAACAGTTTTCTGCCAAAATAGTAATAGACAAAGAAATTACTGACAATGATCATGACGATGGTGACGGCCATGGGAACAAAATAGAGAGCGACCGCTTTTAACGAAATGGTGGCAATTGCGGCGCAGGTCAAATATTCCATCGCAAGCCCCGAAATCCGGTTCATGCTGGGTCGATCAATATAATCCTCCATTTTCAGCCTTTTCAGGATCGACCAGACAACAAAGCCCATTGCCAGAGCAATCGCGAATGCCGGAATGTTTTTGAACTGCGGGTGTATATTCACCAAATTTTTTTGCAGAATATAGGCACACAAACATATCAGACCGGCCCACGCAAGCTGAAAACAGAAGGGGTCCAATACATCATTTGAACTTACCCCCATTCCGATGGGCGAGCGTTTTTCCAGCGGCAGATACCCTTCTTTCAGTTCACTTGGAATTTCGGATGGCTTGTTGACCAGTTGGGCATACCCTCGTCGAATGGCTATATTTATCAGGATCATGCCGAGGACGATCCCTGATATCAAACCTACGGTCGCCATAGTATTCGCAACGGCCATTCCGTCATTCCATCCCAAATCCTTAAAAATGGTGCCGGCGGCAATTGCGGTTCCATGCCCGCCATAAAACCCATAGGCTGGTGTCAGCCCAAAACCGAGCGGCAGGTCTGTATACACCAGCGCCAATCCAATCGTACACCCGAGTCCCACGACGATTTGACTCATGTGTGATATTCCGGCCAAAACAGTTGTTGACAAAGCCGCCTCATTGAAGTTGACGGGCTTTGCTCCAAGGAACAAAACCGAAAACACCAGTGTAATCAAAACCCCCGGCCATTGAGCAATCGAATTGGCGAGCGGAAAATAATACGGAGAAATCTGCCCCAGTCCCTGCGGGCCGAGCAGCAGTCCCAACACTCCCGCCACCAAGGCAGCAGGCAGAAACAAGTTTTGCATCCATTTCACTTTTTTTCGGATGAAATATCCTATGAGAAGCAAAATGCTCAACGAGGCAAAGTCCATCATGACTGTTTGAATTGCGTTCAATATTGTTCCCTCCTTTTTGTGCCCCTGAGCTTCCATCCGCAGGGGCGGTTCTCTCAATACCGGTTAGCGGAGAGCTGTATTTCGATAATGAGATGCGTTACGTACTCTGCAGCAAGAATCAGTTTGTAGATCTACCGGACAGTGTTTAAGCATGAGTCATGCCAAGTCAAAAAATCAGAAAAATCATCTTTATTGCATATTTAATGAATTCATTTGTTTTGTTTTTGTGCAAAAATAAAAAAACTGTTCGGAATATAAACATAGACGCCCCAGCGTGGGGGACCTTTCCATGGGGATGTCGGCTTTTGTCATGTCAGAAGAAGGGGCGAACAGAAAGCAAGGAAAGGCATGAGAGAGGCGGGTCAGGTCTTGCAATGTTCAGACTATACCGGAAAGGCATTCGCATAAAATTCTACGGCATCAATTCCAACCTTACGCGCCGCGCATTTTCTTCCATAAAGTACTCCGACTGATTCCCAGCAGCAAGGCAGCCTGCAATTTATTGCCTGAACATCGCTCAACAGTTTGTCTGATGATTTGCTTTTCCATATTCTCGATGGTATCGATTTTCAGTTTCAGCATATCTCCGGCAGTATCACGCTGAGCAGAATTCTCCTCATCGTACTGCGATTGCAATTCCGAGCGGAAATCCAATTCTTTGAGTTCCTTGTCCTGCTGAAGAACAATAAACCGCTCAACAAAATTGGCCAGTTCACGAACATTTCCCGGCCAATCATAACCGGATGTCGAATCCACAATATCTTTTGGTGATAATTGTTCCACCCCATACGTTGACGTGAAGTGGTTCATAAAATGCCCAATAAGAACGGGAATATCGTCTTTCCGGAGCCGTAATGGAGGCAGTTGGAGCGTCAGCACATTAATGCGATAGTACAAATCAGCCCGAAACTTTCCTGCATCGACCTTTTCTTTGAGGTTTTCATTGGTAGCTGCAATGATTCGTACATCCACCGGAATAACCCGTTGGCCGCCGAGCCTCATGACTACCTTTTCCTGAATCACACGGAGAACCCGGGCTTGCAGCGGAAGGGGAATCTGGTTGATCTCATCAAGGAATATCGTCCCCTTATGAGCCAATTCAAACAGCCCGAGTTTCCCTCCACGTCTTGCCCCCGTAAACGCGCCTTCTTCATAGCCCAATAGTTCACTTTCCAACAGCGTTTCTGACAAAGTAGCGCAATTTATTGCGACGAACGGACCCAATCGTCGCGAACTGGCATTGTGAATGCTTTGGGCGAATATTTCCTTGCCCGTGCCTGTTTTCCCCTCAATAAGAATCGTCGAATCAAATCTCGCAAATGCTTTTGCCCGATTAATTTTTTCCATCATTACCGGGCTCACCCCGACAATGTCGTCAAAGGTGCTTTTCGCGACCAGTCCGAGCGTCTGAACGGACCGATACTGATTTTCGAGCTTTTGAATTTTGGAAACGTCCTGCAGTGTTCCAACCGATCCGATAATATTGCCATTCTCAACAATAGGCTGCCGTGTTGAAAAGAACTTTCTTTTTTTATAGTCCATCAGGACATCCGTCTGTTTCACGCCTGCTTCGTAAACTTCACGCCAGGTTTGATCAGCAACAACCTGCTCGATTTTGTGCCCGATCACTTCGTTAGCCGGCAATTCCAGCAGGCTCAACGCGCGTGGATTACATATTTTGATGATGCCTTGACGATCCGTCGAAATTATGCCTTCCGTGAAAAGTTCGATGATCGTTCTTAATTGCTGGGACTGCTCACGGTCTTTCCGCGTCAATTCCAATAGCTCTTTCGCTTTATTAATAGCGGCTTCCATTGTCTCTTTGCCGAATGTCAGCAAGTGCGACTTTATCCCAAGCTGCTTTGCGAAGAAGATGGTTGTTGGACCTCCGACAAGGATTTCATAGTCTTTTTCAAATAACATGTAAATGACTTGTTTCAATTGTTCTTCTGTCTGATACGTGAAACACGATATCCGATTGTTGAGAAAAGGATGCAGTCTCCCCGCATCAAAAGAATTCGCTGCATGAAATATCAGAGCAACCTTTCGGCCGGTGATCCCATACAGAGCTTCAATTTCCTTGAGCGTCTCAAGTACATCAAAACATGCGAGGTAAACGACAACGACCGGCACGGAAACGCAGCGTCTCATTACCGGTGCTGTTCCTGCGGTGCCGATAATCACCTGGGCGCCTTCGGTCTCCAGTTTTTTTGCCAAATGTCCGGCATCGGCAATCCGAACTTCTTGATAAACAGAGAGTTCATGAGGATCGCTGTCAATCAGACCATCAATTTTCCCGGCGCATACAATCCCTATTCTGGCCACCAAAATCCTCCAAAAAAATCATGACCAAAGATACGTTGTGTCATTTCACGCCATACAGTAAATTGAGCCTTTTGTATAATCCGGTTTGTACTGAGTGCCGCTCATTTTCAGCAGAGGCCTTCTTCTGATGTCGGTAAGTAGGTTATATCTGTAGTTTAGAGCAGCTTCCCTGCATTTTTCACCCTGTCCGGTTTTGTCGGGCAGGATCTCTGCCTGCCCCTCCAGGAATCAAGAGCAATTTCCCGCCAGGTTCCGGCTGCCAGTCCGTCCAGCGACCACGGGCCGATGCTCCAGCGGATCAGGCGGAGCGTGGGGAGCCCCACAGCGGCAGTCATGCGGCGCACCTGACGGTTTCTGCCTTCGCTGATGGTGAGCATCAGCCATGAGGTCGGGATAGTTTTCCTGAAGCGGATCGGCGGTACTCGTTCCCAGACATCGGGTTCGGGGATCACCCTGACGGTTGCCGGTCTCGTTACACCATCTTTCAGAGGTACTCCCCGAGCCAGTGCGCGAAGGGCATCCTTGGTCGGAATCCCTTCAACCTGCACCAGATATACCTTCGGCATCTTGTGCTTCGGGTCGGCAATTTCTTTTTGCAGACGCCCGTCATCGGTAAGCACGACAAGTCCTTCGCTGTCGTAGTCAAGACGTCCGGCTGCATACACATCGGGCACGGGGATAAAATCGGCAAGCGTCATCCTGCCTGCAGGATCGGTGAACTGGCAGAGCACGTTCATCGGTTTGTTGAAGAGAATCAGTCTGGGCATCAACGCGGAATATGGCCTTGCGGCAGTGCAGAGCGGAAAGCCTTCAGAAGCGTCCGGCACAACGATTCCTTCTGCTCGGGCGTGCTGAATGAATGGCCGCATTCCGCAAGCGGAATGTAGGAGACGAGGGCATTTCTTGACACCGCTCCGAGCACTTCTTCCTCGGAAACCTTCGTGTCGCGGACTCCGCGGACAATCGTAACCGGAATCGAAAGGTGTGCGATAGCTCCGGGAATATCCGTATGAATCAGATCTTCGAGAAACCGCTTGCTGAAAAGATATTCGATGCCTCCCAGATTGATCGGCCCGATCGGGTACTGTCTGGACGGTGAAGCAACGATCTCTTCCAGCCGTTTCCCGCAGTATGCCTCAATAGCAGCCGTAGTCATCGATTTTCTCGAATCGAGGCGGGGCGCGACCAGCAGGAGCAGGCGGATACGCGGGTCCTCTGCTGCCTGTAACACCGCTGCGACACTGCTGAAGCTGTGCGCAACAATCGTGATCGCCCGGGGACGGAGCTTTGCGGAGAAATACTCGATCACTGCAGCCAGATCCGATTTCTGTTTTGTATATGATGAGTCTTCCGCGTTCCCCTCGCTGGGAGCGATACCGCTGAAGCTGAAACGGAAGGCGTTGATCCCCGATGACTGAAAGGCCGAGCAGATGGAGCGGTACAGAGGCCGGTTTTTGTTCCAGGTCTTGCCGAATCCATGGCAGACGATCACCAGATCGCCGCCATCGGAGGCGCTATGGAGATCACCGTGGAGGACTTCCCCACTCAAATTTCTGATACGTCTTCTCAGGATTCTCATTTCAGGATGACACGGTTTGCCGGGGAGCGGAGATTACGCCGGTTCCCGCGGCCTGCGCCAGTTCCATGCCGAGATTGAGCGCTCTCAGGTTCATGTCAAGATGGGCCTCAGCCATGCGTGACGTAACAGCCTTGACAACCGCTTCCCTGCTCACAATCCCGGTCAAGGAGAGAACGCAGCCGAGCATGCATATGTTGAATACAATGGTTTTGCCGATCTTCTCCTTGACGGTTTCGTACATCGGAAGGACAACCTGGCGCGCATCCGCCTTGCGCACGGTGCTGACAAACGATGCGTCGGCTATGAGAAGCCCTCCCGGCCGGATAATCGGGGCGAATTTATTGTAGGACTCCTGGGTCAGGCAGACGAGCACATGCGGATTGATGACTTTCGGATAACGGATCGGATCGGTCGAAATGATCAGGTCAGCGCGTGTTGCGCCGCCCCGCGCCTCCGGGCCATACACCTGCGTCTGGACGGCGTTTAATCCTTCGTGCAGCGCCGCAGCCTCTCCCAACACGATGGCGGCGGTGATAACACCCTGTCCGCCCGATCCGGTAAAGACAAACGATTTTGTGCCCATGCGATCCTCCCCGGTCAGTGTTCTTCGCAGGCAGACTGCGTGATATACCGATACTGGTCCGTATACGAAGGACGGGCCCTGTCGACAAAAATGCCCCGCTCGATCAGCGACGGATCGGTTTTTTTCTTTTCGGAACCGATCGGAACGGTACGTTCCCTGAACATGCGCATGAGGTCAACACCGGACCCGAGCTTGTTCCGCCGACCAAAGTAGGTGGGACACCCGCTCATCGCTTCAACGAATGAAAAGCCGCGGTGGCTGATCGCCTTTTCGAGCATCTGCTCGAGTTCTTTGGTGTGAAACGCGGTGGATCGGGCGACGAACGAGGCGCCGGCGCCTTTGGCGAGTTCGACCAGATCGAATGCCGGATCGATGTTGCCGCGGGGCGTTGTTGTCGAGCGGGCGTCGAGCGGCGTTGTCGGGGAGTTCTGCCCGCCGGTCATGCCGTAAATGGAGTTGTTGAGAACCAGGGCGGTCACATCGATGTTGCGCCGTGCCGCATGTATCAGGTGGTTGCCGCCGATGGCAGAGGCATCGCCGTCGCCCATCGGAACGATGACGGTCAGTTCCGGCCGTCCCATCTTGATGCCGGTTGCAAATGCGAGCGCGCGGCCGTGCAGGGTATGCAGGGTATGAAAATCGAGATACCCCGGCATGCGCGACGAGCAGCCGATCCCCGACACGATCACGACATTGTTCTTGGGCAGGTTCAGTGCTTCAATCGCCCGGATAAGGCTGGCCATAATAACGCCGTGGCCGCATCCCGCGCACCACAGGTGGGGAAAGAACCGCTGGCGGATGAAGTCCTTGGTCGGCATGCTATACCCCCCTTCCCATAACGACATTCAGAACCTTTTCGATATCGGTGTGCGAGATGAAGACCCCGTCAAATCGATTGACCAGATATACGCGGTCCGTACGGACCGCCTTTTTCACTTCCTGGTATATCTGTCCCATGTTCATTTCGACGACCAGCACCAGCTCGGTCTTTTCCGCCGCCCTTCGCACGATTTCGTACGGGAATGGCCAGAGGGTGTTCAGCTCCAGAAGGCCGATGCGTATGCCGGAGTCGCGGCCTTTTTCGACCATGTGCAGCGCGCTTCGTGCAGAGCTGCCGTAGGAAATGAGCAGAATGTCCGCATCGTCAAGCTGATGTTCCTGGCAGCGGACGATCTCGTGGCTCCGCTTCTCGATCTTGTCGACGAGATGGCGCAGAAGATTATAGGCGACGGTCGGGTCGTTGCTCGGGAATCCCCACATGTCGTGAACGAGGCCGGTCACGTTGTATCGGTGCACTCCGCCGAAATCGCTCATCGGAAGTCTGCCGTCTTCACGGGCGAGGTACGGATGGTAGTCGATACCTTCGGGTACGGAGGTGACGAGGCGCTCGACGACCGGTATCCCTTCACCGGGGATGACCACCTTTTCCCGCATATGACCGACAACCTCATCGAGCAGCAGGATGACCGGCGTGCGGTAGGTCTCCGCCATATTGAACGCTTCGATGGTCATTGAAAAAACATCCTGGAGGTTCGATGCGGTCAGCGCAATGATTGCATGATCCCCGTGGGTGCCCCATCGCGCCTGCATGACATCGCCCTGAGCCACTGCCGTCGGCAGGCCGGTGCTCGGTCCGCTCCGCTGCACATTTACCACAACACAGGGGACTTCGGCCATGACCGCGTAGCCGATGGCCTCCTGCATCAGCGAAAAGCCGGGACCGCTCGTTGCAGTCATCACCTTGCGTCCGGTGAGCGACGCGCCGATAATGGAGCACAAGGACGCTATTTCGTCTTCCATCTGGATGTAGGTGCCGCCTCTTTTCGGAAGGCGTTCGGCAAGCAGTTCGGCGATTTCGGTTGAGGGAGTGATGGGATATCCTGCATAAAAGCCGAGACCCGCATAGAGTGCCCCTTCGACAACCGCTTCGTTGCCCTGTATGAATCGCAAGGTTCCGGACATCCTACTCCTCCTTGATGAGTTCGATGGCGAGGTCAGGACAGCGCTCTGCGCAGATACCACAGCGGATGCACTGGTCGGGATGCTCCCAGAACGCTTTGTCGTCGGCATCGCGGCCGAGCGCCTTTTTCGGGCAGAATTCAATGCAGATGCCGCAGGCTTTGCACCACGACGTATTGATGCATACTTTCAGCTTCTGCTTGTCCGCAGTCAGTTTCATCGCTCCTCCGACGCGCTTCATGCCTCAGCTGCCGAACGTGGCCGCATCCGGTTGCGCTGTCCTTATCATATCGCACCTTCGGCACAAAATACACTGCCGTTACTCTGTGAGGAATAACGGCAGTGTTCGGTGGTCACGAAACGGAAAGGCTTATTTCAGAAAGCGCCTGCTGACGACAAGGTCTTTGCTGCCGGGGGTGTACCTGTAGAACCCTTCGCCGCTCTTCACGCCGAGACATCCCGACGTAACCATGTTGACGAGCAGCGGACAGGGTGCGTATTTCGGATTGCCGAATCCTTCGTGCAGAACATTTAGGATCGAGAGGCAAACATCGAGGCCGATAAAATCCGCAAGTTGTAAAGGCCCCATCGGATGTGCCGCCGCCAGTTTCATGATCGTGTCGATCTCTTCGACCCCCGCGATGCCCTCCTGAAGAAGATGTATTGCCTCGTTGATCATCGGGATCAGAATGCGGTTGAGTGCAAAGCCGGGATAATCCTTGACGACACAGGGCACTTTCCCGATTTTTCCGGTCAGTTCTACTATTGCCTGCGTTACTTCGGGCTCTGTTGCGTAGCCGTTGACGACTTCGACCAGTTTCATCATCGGAACGGGGTTCATGAAGTGCATGCCGATAACCTTTCCCGGGCGTTTGGTCGCCGCAGCGATTTTCGTTATCGAGAGTGAAGAGGTGTTGGTCGCAAGAATGGCTTTTTCGGGAGCCGACTCGTCAAGCTGGCAAAATATCTTTAACTTCAGGTTCAGATCCTCCGTGGCTGCTTCAACGACCAGATCGGCCTCTTTGACGCCCGATACCGCATCGGTCGAGGTGGTGATGTTCTGCAGAGCGGCCTGTTTCTGTTCTTCAGTCAAGGTTCCTTTGGACACCTGACGGTCAAGATTTTTCGCGATGGTCTGAAGAGCCTTGTCCAGGGGCGGCTGCGCTATGTCGATCAGCGTAACCGGAAAGCCGGACTGGGCGAACACATGCGCAATACCATTCCCCATGGTACCTGCTCCGATTACCGATATGTTGGTCATTGACGACCTCCTCACAAATATTCAAAGGTCAGTACAGCAGGGGACCTTCCGCCGGATGGTGCATGGCGGAAGGTCCCGGGGAGGGGCAGATGATTATCGTACCCGTTCGATGACGATGGAGATGCCCTGTCCGCCGCCGATGCAGAGCGATGCCAATCCGATGTTCAGATCGCGC
>JAAYUK010000018.1 GCA_012517735.1 Nitrospiraceae bacterium | reverse complement strand
GTGCGCATGGCGATTGCGGGATTGCAGGCGATCGGCATAGAAGATCCCAAAGGAAAAGACCGCAAGTCCGTCATGGTTTTTGTCGAGATGGACCGGTGTGCTACCGATGCGATCCAGTCGGTGACCGGTTGCAGTCTTGGGAAGCGTTCGATGAAATTCCTCGATTACGGCAAGATGGCTGCTTCGTTCCTGAACCTGAAGACCGGCAAGGCGGTCCGGGTGCTCGCGCGTGAAGAGGCCCGCCAGATGGCGAAGGAGTGTTTTCCGGATGAGGCCGATAAATACAAGGCACAGCTTGAAGCATATAAAATATTGCCTGATAACGATCTGTTTACGGTCAGCCCGGTTCAGATTGCTGTCCCGGAAGAGGACATGCCGGGTCGTCCGCTCTGCCGGGTGCAATGTGACTCCTGTCATGAGTATGTGCAGGACCGGCGCGAGGTGGTGATCGAGGGGCGGGTGCTCTGCAAGGCGTGCGCATCTGCCCGCGAATCAATCGGAAGTGATTTTTTTTCGGCAGCCGTTATGCAGAATAACCCGAACGCAATGACCATACGTTCGAAAATCTGGATCGATGTTGGAGGAGAGCCGGTCTTTGGCCGGGGCAGGCGTTTTCTCCTGGAGGCGATCGACAAACACGGCTCCATTCGCCAGGCGGCGCAGGAGATCAACATTTCGTACCGCAAGGCATGGGCATATATCAAGAACATGGAAGAACGGCTCGGCTTTGCACTGGTCGACCGGCGAACGGGAGGAAAAGACGGTGGGGGTGCTGTTCTGACTGACGACGCCCGACAGTTTCTGAAAAAGTATCGCATGCTGGAACAGGGTATTCACGAGCTTGTCGACGACCGCTTCCGTCGTCTTTTCGGCGGCGAACGGATCTCTGAGGAAGCAACATGCAGCATGCGCTCGGGAGGGCAGACGGTGCCGGTTGAGCATGCGGTCGGTATGGCACTGGCGCACGATATCACCGAAATCCGCAAGGATGAGTTCAAGGGACGGGCTTTCCGCAAGGGGCATGTTGTTCAGCCATCGGATGTTGACCACCTGCGCAGGCTCGGCAAGGAGCGTCTTTTTGTGCTTGCGATCAGCGATGATGAGATGCATGAAGATGAGGCTGCGGTCAAAATTGCGAATGCGTTAAAGGGTGCTGGTGTTGAGGTGCCGGGCGAGCCGAAGGAGGGCAAACTCAATCTTGTTGCATCGCGGGGGGGACTGCTGAAAGTCAATACCGAGGCATTGCACCGATTCAACCGTCTCGGAGAAGTCATGTGCGCGACGCTCCATACCAATACTGTTGTGCTGGAAGGGCAGGTTGTCGGCGCAACGCGCGCGATTCCATTGGTGATCAAGAAGCAGATCGTCGAAAAGGCGCTCCAGGCAGTTCATGGCCGGCCTCGTGCCATCGAGGTGCTGCCGATGCGTCAACCGAAGGCAGGCATCGTCATTACCGGCAATGAGGTGTTTCACGGCAGGATTGCGGATGCATTCGGCCCGATCATGACGCGCAAGGTTGCTGAACTCGGCGGCAGCGTCGTCGGCATCGAGTATGCTCCGGATGATGAGAATGTCATTGAAGAAAAGCTCAGGAATCTTCTGGGCAAGGGTGCCGATCTGCT
>JAAYUK010000171.1 GCA_012517735.1 Nitrospiraceae bacterium | reverse complement strand
GACATGATTCTCGACTGGAAGTATATGGGTGACAAGGATCCGCGCGCAAAGTGGGACAGGACGTCAAAAGTGGTCGACTTCGCCCGCTCGATGCACCATCCCGCAAACTGTTTCATGTGTCATGACCCGCATTCTGCCGGACCGCGTGTCACCCGTGATGCGCTCATCAATGCGGTAGTTGACCGCGGCGAAGGAACCTATCCGTACGACAAGGAAAAATCAAAAAAGATCACGATGACCAAGGTGAATTTCCGCGATTTCCGTGCTATCGGTATTCTGAACAAGAAGGATTCCAATCTGATGTGTGCCCAGTGCCATGTCGAATACAACTGCAATCCGGGCCATAATCCCAAAACCGGGGAGGCCATCGGCATGGGCGACCGCCGGACCAATCTTGTGCAGTGGGTCAATGTTTTTGACTATAACAAGGCAATGACCGACAAGTACGAGTTCAAGGATTTCAAGCATGCTGTGACCGGAGCTTCACTTAACAAGCTCCAGCATCCGGAAACGGAAACCTTCTGGATGTCGAAACACGAACGTGCCGGCGTGGAGTGCAAGGATTGTCATATGCCGAAGGTGAAGAAAGGTAACAAACAGTATACCTGGCATGGACAGAAGAGCTCCCGATACATGCTCAAGGACACCTGCACAAAGTGTCACACGGGCTGGACCACCAAGGATGCCGAATACCAGGTGGAGGCAATCCAGAACTATGTGAAAGGGAAGATCACCAAGGCAGAATTCTGGCTCGGACAGCTGATCGACACCTTCGCTGCCGCACAAAAGGCCGGTGTGTCCGAAGATGTTCTGAAGGAAGTGCGGAAGATTCATGACCAAGCGCATATTTACTGGGAATGGTGGACCGCTGAGAACTCAGACGGTTTCCATAACCCTGATGCAGCACGGGAATCCCTGACGCGCTCCATCGACCTGTCACAGAAAGGCATCAAGATGCTGAATGATGCCATAGCGGCAAAGAAAACTGCAGCAAAGCAGTAGTAACACGGGGCGTCCTGAGAACAGGACGCCCCACCCTAACATGAGGTGGGAAATGAACTCGTCAAAAAAAATATTCGTGCTTTTGATTCTCCTTCTCGTCAGTATTCCGCTGCTCGCACTGGCCGCCCCCAAAAAACACAGTGAGGTGTCCGAGGAGCAGGAATGTGCCGACTGTCATACACAACAGCAGGAAGCCTGGCAGAACGGCAAGCACGGACCCATGGGGGTGCAGTGTGTCGTCTGCCATGGTTCGCTTGATACAACCTTCTTCGTCCAGCCGCCGATCGAGCGCTGCAACGGATGCCATGCAGACAAGGTGGCGGATGTACAGAAGAAGAAATCCCCGAAACTCACCTGCGCATCGTGCCATGACAAACACACGCTCGCTACAAAAACGAAGACCCCGTTTCACAAAAAAGGAGGCAACTAATGGAGCTTACGAGACGACAGCTCTTGAAATTCTCTGCGGCTCTTGCTGCTGCCTCGGCCATCGGGCTCGACCTTCCGGTGCCGAAAGAGGCTGACGCGGCAGCAGGCGCAGACAAATGGATAAAAGGCGTCTGCCGGTACTGCGGCGCCGGATGCGGTGTATACGTCGGCGTGTCAAAGGGAAAGGTTGTTGCCGTCAAGGGGGACAAAGACAACTGGAACAAGGGGTATGTCTGCCTCAAGGGACTTCTCCTGCCGCCGATTCTCTATGCACAGGATCGCCTCAAGTATCCGCTGCTCCGCAAGGGCGACAAGTTCGAACGCATCTCCTGGAAGGAAGCCATGGATCTGATGGTTTCAAAGTTCAGCGATGCCTATAAAAAGAATCCGGACTCAATCGCATATTATGGTTCGGGACAATCCTATACCGAAGAGTCCTACTTCATGGGTAAACTGTTCAAGGCAGGTCTCGGAACGAACAATACGGACGGCAATCCGCGTCTCTGCATGGCATCGGCAGCAGTCGGCTACGTGACCACCTTCGGCAAAGACGAGCCGATGGGCGCGTATGACGATCTGTACCACGCCGACTGTTTCTTCCTGATCGGCTCGAATATGCCGGAAGCCCACCCGGTCCTCTACCGCATCCTGCGCGAGCAGAAAGACAAACGGAAAGACGTCAAGATCATTGTTGCCGATCCGCGCAAGACCGAGCTCGGACGAAAAGCCGACCTGTTCATGAGCTTCAACCCCGGAACCGACCTTGCCATTCTCAATGCAATGGCTCACGTGATTGTCAAGGAAGGCATGTACAACAAAGATTTCATCAACAGGCACACCGTCTTCAAAAAAGTGGTTGCACCCGGCCCGCCTCCTAAAGTGGAAAAAACCTCGTGGGATGAGTTTGTAAAGTTCATCGAACAGTTTACCCCCGAGATGGCGGAAAAGGTATCCGGCTGCCCGAAAGAAAGCATCATGAAGGCTGCACGCTGGTTTGCCCAGTCCAGGGCGACCATGAGCATGTGGTGTATGGGACTCAACCAGCGTACGCGTGGAGTCTGGGCGAACAATCTGGTTCACAATCTCCATCTGCTGACCGGCCAGATATGCCGACCCGGGGCTACCCCCTTCTCGCTCACCGGCCAGCCGAATGCGTGCGGCGGCGTTCGCGACGGCGGATTGCTCGCTCACCTGCTTCCTTACGGCAGGGTCATTGCGAACGAGAAAGACCGGGATGATATGGAAAGGTTCTGGGGCGTACCGAAAGGACGCATTCAGGCCAAGCCTGGACTCACGGCAGTAGAAATGTTTCAGGCATTCGGCAAAAACGATCTCAAGGCGCTCTGGATCGCCTGCACCAATCCTGGCCAGAGCCTTCCGAATGTCGGCGAATATCGCAAGGGCATGGCGGGCAAGGATACGTTCCTCGTCGTCTCCGAAGCATATCATCCGTCAAAAACATCGGAACTGGCCGATCTGGTGCTGCCGGCAGCGCTCTGGGTTGAAAAGGAAGGCGTGTACGGTCAGTCGGAGCGACGGTATCAGCTTCTTGAGAAATGCGTGGAACCGATCGGAGAAGCCCGTCCGGACTTTGAGGTCATGTGCGAGTTCGGCCGCAAGTTGCTGG
>JAAYUK010000170.1 GCA_012517735.1 Nitrospiraceae bacterium | reverse complement strand
CGGGTCACATACAGCGAGTCATTGATGCGGACCAGATCGCCGTCTTTGGTCATCAGCTTGAGCAGATCGGTCAGTTCTTTGTCCGGGAGGCGGAGCTTTTCGGCCAGTTCCGGTTTCAGGGGGGGCAGAAACCCGTCCTTTTCCAGCAAGGCGGCAATCCGCGAGCGGATGTCGTTGTCCGAGCTCGAAAGCGAAACCGAAAAGGTTTTCAGCCGGACGATTTCCTGATCAATGGCGATTTCCTCCATGAGAGGCACCAGGAGCATCGCTTTTTCAACGCCGTGAGCGTCTCTGGTCAAACGGGCCTTCAGTTCTTCTTTCGGGACTCCCGGCTTGAGCGGATGATCGCGATGGTATGCTGTGAGGAAGCCGAGCAAGCGATCCCGGAACCCGTCGACGGCGGTTGCATGGAAGAGCGCATCCCCCACTCTGATGACCAGCCGGCGTCCGATGAGCTGATCCGTTGCCGACTGAATATCGGGCAGATTGCCCTGAATCCAGCCTTCGATGCGGGAAAGCGTTGTACCCGCAAGAGCGGTCCGCCTGATGAACATTTCGATTTTGTCGCGAAGGGAGCCCTGTTCGAAGGTGATGAGATCGTCAATGCCGTCCTTCCGTTTTCGTCTGACCGGATGCGGGTCGAGCACTTCTCCGCCGCCGATTGTTTCGAGCGGGGAGAAACGGCGGATGATATAGCGGTCTCCCGAGAGGGCGATAATCGGCTCCTGCAGCCGGAACTGCCCGAAGCACGAATCTCCGGGAGCAAGCTCCTCACGGTCGTAGAGCACTACGCGGGCAATCGTTTCTGCGGTGCCGCAATAAAAATGGACGCGGCTTCTGCTTTTGAGCGGGGTTGCACCGGCAATCAGGTCAATTTTTGCATCGATTGCACGGGTCGGCAGAAACCGGCCGGGCGGAACAACCACGTCGCCCCGTTTCAGAGACTCCCGATCGACCCCCTGAAGGTTGATGCCGATGCGGCGCCCTGCGAAGGCGGTATCGACCGACTGGCCGTGACTCTGGAGGCCACGGACCTTACTGGTAATGCCGGAAGGAAGAATCTCCACAGGCATATCCAGCGAGATCGTCCCCGACAATGCAGTGCCGGTCACGACGGTGCCGAGGCCTTTGAGCGTAAAGACGCGGTCGATCGGCTGGCGGAAAATGCCTCTGGTGAGCTTGGGCTGCACCGACAGGGACGTATCATGAATCTTCTGCTTCAGGAGATCAAGGTTAAGGCCGGTCCGCGCCGAGACCGGAATGATGTCCGCCCCTTCGAGAAAAGTTCCTTTCGTGAACTCCCTGATCTCGTCGGAAACGAGCTCGATCCAGTCGCTGTCCACGAGATCCGCCTTGGTGAGCGCAATGAATCCGGTCTTGATCCGGAGCAGGTCGCAAATGGCGAGATGTTCCCGGCTCTGCGGCATGATGCCTTCATCCGCAGCTATCACCATCATCAGGACATCAATGCCGCCTGCTCCGGCAAGCATGTTCTTGATGAGACGTTCATGGCCGGGGACGTCGACAATGCCGACGGTCACGCCGTCCGGCCACGCGAGATTGGCAAAGCCGAGATCGATGGTTATGCCGCGTTCCTTTTCTTCCTTCAGCCGGTCGGGATCAACGCCGGTGAGCGCCTTGACAAGGGAGCTTTTGCCGTGGTCGATATGGCCGGCAGTGCCGAGGATGACGCTTTTCCGTGCAGCCCCGCCTGCAGCGCCTGTCTGCTGCGGAGAAGCAGAGGAGCTCATCCCCGGTCACTCCGGACAAAATCGGCAAATCCTTTCAGCATGCGGAGACCGAGGTCCTGGCTTTTTTCGGGATGGAACTGCGTTGCCATCACATGGTCTTTCCAAACCATTGAGGTAAACGGTATCCCGTACTCTGTTGTTCCGGCGATGATGTCAGGATTCTCCGGCACCACATAGTAGGAATGGACGAAGTAAAAATGAGACCGGTCCGGTATGCCTGCGCATATGGGAGGTTGTTTTTTGAATGAGACGGTATTCCAGCCCATGTGCGGAATTTTCAAGGTCGGATCGGCGAGCTGAAAGCGGACCACGCGGCCCGGAAAGACCCCGAGCCCTTTGCAATGGCCGAACTCCTCGGATTCCGAAAAGAGAATCTGCAGGCCGAGACAGATACCGAGATACGGCTTGCCTTTGCGGACTTCCGCAACAATGGTATCGAGAAGGTTCAGGTTGTCGAGATTTGCCATGCAGTCCCGAAACGCGCCGACACCCGGCAGGACAATGCCCGAGGCATTCCGCACAGACGCCGCATCTGCGGTGACCCTGGCATCAACACCGATTTTATGGAACGCTTTTTCTACGCTCCGGATGTTTCCCATCCCGTAATCAACGATCGCTATCATCCGTTCATTTTACCATACCGCCAGCAGGCGTTCGGCATTCTTTCTTTCATCCCGCAGGGCGCGGACCGGCTGCAAACGGGCCTGTTGCCATGTCTTGACGAGCAGGGAGCCGTCCGGTTTCAGATGCATGCCGATGGCGCCGTCGCGGTCGGTCCGGTAGATGGCGGTCGTGCTGAGCGCCTGTATGGTTTCCGGATGCGGATGACGGTATCGGTTATTTCTGCCCACGCTGATGACGGCATACTGTGGATGGATACTCCGGAGAAAAGGTTCGCTGAGTGAAGTGCGGCTGCCATGGTGCGGAACCTTGATGACAGTGCTGGCGAGTGTGCGTCCGAGCGGGAGCATGCTTTCTTCGGCATCCACGGCAATATCGCCGGTGAAAAGGATCGAATGCCCGAACGCATCGAGTTTCAGAACGAGCGAGTCGTTATTCTCTTCGGTCGCCGTTTTTTCGGCTCGGTATTCCCGGTACGGATGCAGAACAGTGAATTGATACCCTGGGGCAGCAAGGCGATCTCCACGCTCCAAGGCGCGGTGAACAAGATCTGCCGGCAAGTCGATGCCGTATTTCAGGCGGCCATTGTCCCAGAGCTCCCGTACCTGAAAATTGCGCATGAGCGTCGCAAGCCCTGAGACGTGATCAGGATGTGCATGAGAGAGAACGAGCGCTTCGATACTGCGCAGGCCGTGGGACCGGAGATAGGAGGTGAGCGGTTGATGGTTTCGACCCGTATCGATGACCATGATGCGGTTGTCCGGCAGTTCGAGAACAGCGGCATCACCCTGGCCCACATCGAGAAAGGTTATGAAAATGCCCTCCCGGTGGTGCGTGATGCTCCAGACTCCGGCTGCAACGAGCAGGCTGACCAGCAGTGCGACACACGATGACGGAAAAAGCGGATTGGTGTCTCCACGCAGGCGGCGGGTCATCACGCACAGCCATACGGTGCCGAGCAGCATCCCGTAAAAAACCGGCAGCAAGATGGCCGGCCAGACATTCAGCCTGACGGCGGCAAGGGGAATGTCGGCGCAGGCCTGCACTGCACAAAGCGTTGCAGAAGTAAGATTGTTCAATACCCCGGCAAACGGAAACAAGCCGGTAACCAGAAAGCAGAAAGAGCCGGCCAGCGCCAAGGGAAGGACCAGGAGCCCGATCACGGGGGTCAGTACAAGATTCGTGAGCGGCGAGATGAGCGAGGCATAATGGAACTGGTATGCAACGAGCGGAGCTGTTCCAAGCGATGCCGCGAGCGATATGCCGAGCGATGCTGCCAACAGGTTCAGGGATCGCGAAAGAAACCGTTTGCCTGACGATAACGGCATCCCTGTTTCTGTCATGTCGGAATCCTGCACATCGTCGTGCTGACCGCGCAAACGATCACTGACGAGCCCGATGCAGAGCGATGCGAGAAAAGAGAGCTGGAATGAAAGATCCGTCAATGCTTCGGGATCGAACGCAACAATCAGGACCGCTGCAAAAAGGAGGGTGTTCAGCCAAAACCCTTTTCTTCCGAGCAGCAGGCCGAGCAGAAAAAGGACAATCATGATAAACGACCGTATGGCCGGATAACTCATGTCCGAAATACCGAGATACAGAATCACCGCCGGCAGGGCCAGCGCCGCCCCTGCCTGGGAGGGAGAGACTGAGAGCGTCAGGATTTGGAGCGCCCGTTCCGGCAGGCGGAGAAACAGAAACCGGCAGAGGCGGAAGAGGGCATAGAAAACGAGACCGAAGTGAGTCCCGGAAATACTGAGGATATGGGCGAGGCCGGTAATACCGAACGCCTGATTCAGTTCGCGCGAAAGATACCCGCGTTCGCCGGTCACGATCGAGATCAGAAAAGGACCGGTATCACCGCTGAAGGTATCAAGAAAGAAGCGGTGCAGAGATGTCCTCATGCGGGCCAATGGCGCAAGCAGGTGGGGAGAGCCTTCCTCTGCGGCATTCAGGAATCCTGTCAGGGACGGTTGCTGCGATCCCGGATTGTAGGTGACGATTTCCCGCGGCATGCGGAGCGTCAGGGAATAGGAACGGTCAAGGGGAAAGGAACGATCGCTCAGCACCCGCAGCCGGCGGATCGGGTATGTTGCTCCTTCTGAGTCGGTGGCGGCGGCGATGCGGAATGTCTGGGCCATCAGCCCGCCGGCATCGAGCCTGAGGGCATCGGTAACGGGGATTGCATGAACGACAATCGTTTTCCCTTCCAGTGTGGCGGGATCAACACTGCCGTTCTGGCTCGTTGCGGCAATCGCCAATCCCGCCATGCAGGCAAGCAGCAAAAAACCCAGCGCCCGGAGGCGAGGCCGGAAAGAATAATACACGCTGCCGGCGAGCAGGCAGAGGAGCAAGCCGGTGGACAGCGGGAAGTAGCGGAACCCCTGGAGGGCGGCAGCTCCTGCGAGAAAGCCTGCGAATATCAGCATGGGCCGCTAATAGTCGAAATTACATTTCAGCCACCCGGGCGGAATCCCTTTGCGGTGTGCCCGGTTTTCGAGCGCGGAGAGAGCAGCTTCTTCCTGCGCCAGTTTTTTCTGCTCCTTCACCTGCTTCTTCTGTGCCTCAGCAAGGCGTTTTCGGGCCTTTGCGTCCGACGGTTTGCGATCCGCCTCTTCCTGGCGCTTTGCGACAAGCGCATCGGCCGACTGAACCCGCTCTTTTGCCAGATCGATTTTTTTTGCGTGTCTGGTTCCGGCAAGGCACCACGCCTCTTTTTCTTTGCCGTCACGATCGGCTGCCTTTTTGGCCGTGTGCCTGGACGGTGCCGGAACTGTTGCTGAACGGCCGTCGGCAGGATTCCGGTATGGATTCAGATCCCGGTCGGTATAGGAGGGAGACGGATCGGCGGCAAAACACGGCTGGAAATCTCCGGAGCTGAACAGAAAAAAGCTGAGCACGAAAACCCAGAGGGGGAAGATCATGACTTTTTCTCTCCCAGATATTTGTTGATCAACCCGGCGATGCGATCCGCGGATGTCTGCGCAAGATGAGGATCCTCGCATTCGACCATGACCCTGATTTTCGGCTCGGTGCCGGATGGCCGCACCAGGAGACGGCCGCGGGTTCCCAGCGCTTTGGTGGCATCATTGATCGCTTTGGTGATGGCGGGGAACTCCTTCAGATCCTTTCTGGCTGCAACAGGCACGTTGATGAGCACTTGCGGATAGAGCTCGATCCCCTTGACGAGCTCAGACAGCCGCATATTGCGTTTCCGCATGAGATACAGCACCTGCAGCGCCGTGATCGGTCCGTCACCGGTTGAGTTGTAATCAAAAAAGACGATATGCCCGGACTGCTCCCCGCCGAAATTGAACCCCTGTTTTCTCATCTCATCGACCACGAAGCGGTCTCCCACTTTTGTCCGGATTACCTTGATGCCATGACGATCGAGATACCGTTCAATGCCGAGATTGCTCATGACGGTAGCAACGACCGTATTTCCTTTCAGCCGTTGTTCCCGTTTGAGTTCCAGCGCCAGGATGCTCATGATCAGATCGCCGTCCACCAGCGTTCCATGTTCGTCGACCAGCAAGGTGCGATCGGCGTCACCGTCATGCGCAATGCCGATATGCGCCTCATGTGTCCGGACGGCTTCCGCGAGGGGATCGAGATGCATGGATCCGCAGTTGTGATTGATATTCAGGCCGTCCGGCTCGTCGTGGATCGAAACAACCTCGGCGCCCAGCTCCCTGAGCAGTTGGGGGGTGATTTTGTAGGCAGCACCGTTGGCCGAGTCGATAACCACTTTCATGCCGACCAGATCGATGCCGCGCGGAATGGATGATTTGATATATTCGATATAGCGTCCTGCAGCATCGTCAAGACGATATGCCTTGCCGACCTTGGAGCCGGACGGCCGCTTGATGGGGCATGAGTCGGCGATGGCAAGCTGTTCGATTTCCTGCTCCAGTTCGTCGGAGAGCTTGAATCCCGAACCCGAAAAGATCTTGATCCCGTTATCGTAAAACGGGTTGTGCGATGCCGAAATGGCGACCCCGGCGTCAAGGCGGAGCGCGCGGGTGAGAAACGCAACGCCGGGAGTCGGGATCGGGCCGACCAGGGTGACGTCAACGCCCATGGAACAGATACCCGACGTAAGGGCGCTTTCTATGATATACCCGGAGATGCGGGTGTCCTTGCCGATGAGCACCTGATGGCGGCGGATGCTGTCCTGTTCGCGCAATACCGCCCCGATGGCCATGCCGACGCGCAACACCACCTCCGGCGTCATGGAGCCGCGATTGACTTTTCCGCGAATTCCGTCAGTACCGAAGAGTTTCATTTCTGTCCTTTCCGAATGGTCACGGTAACGGTAATCTCTGAAACGTCAGGACGGATAACCTTTCCGTTCAGATTCAGTTTTACGGTCTGGGTCAGATCGTCGTCGAATCCGGTGATGTCGATCGGATCGGTTCTGATCAGGGTAATTTTTTCGACTTCCGATTTGGGGCCCTCGATTCTGACGGCGGCAGGCGTGCCTTTTATTGCGGCCAGAACGAACGGTTTTTCGGGCGAACCGGTAATGTACGGCCTGACTGGAACAGTCCGGGAAACCGTCTCGTCGAGAACGACCTTGACCGATGTCGGTTCGATCCGCTGCACCTTCATGGTTCGCGGGAGCAGCACATTGTCCTTGTCAAGGCCGATCTGGTTTTCCCCTTTCTTGGTGCCGGACATGTCGACAACCACATGCACATCCGACTGGCGAAGCCGGTGCATGGCCTGCTCATGGCCCTGAACGTTGACCGTTACCTTGCGGATGTTCTGACGAAGGATTTCCATGCCTGTCGGGATATTCTTGAATTCCAGGGGAGCGTCGATGCTCATCTCGGATTCGCCCCGATACGAGACATAAAACCAGAGCGAGACCGCGAGGAGAACCGAGAGTATCTTCAGGCTCGTATTTTTTGTCAGGAAGGTGCGCATGGGCTCTTCTTCTCCTCAGGGATTGCTTGCCGGACGACGATCGGCTGTTTTTTTCTCGGTGGTAAACAACTCGGTCAGAATGTCCCGCAGCGATCCCATGTCGATGTGCGATTCCATGGAGCCGTTCATTGCGAGCGAAATATGGCCGGTCTCTTCCGACACGATAATGGCGACCGCGTCGGTCTCCTCGGTGAGGCCGAATCCGGCCCGATGGCGCGTTCCGAGCGCCTTGCTCATATCCGCCCCGAGCTTGATCGGCAGGAAGCATCCGGCCGCTATCACCCGATTGCCCCGAATGATGACCGCGCCGTCATGGATCGGCGATGTCGGATGAAAGATGCTGAGGAGGAGATCCTTGTTCACTTTTGCGTCCAGCGGGGTGCCCACTTCGACATACTCCCTGAGGCTGACATCCCGTTCGATGACGATGAGCGCCCCGATTTTGCGATTCGACAGCGCGACGGCGGCCCGGACGATTTCCTCAAGCGATTTGAGCTCTTCGGCGGAGGTGAAGTTCTGGAAGAACGAGGACTCCCCCATCTGCGCGAGCGCCCGGCGGATCTCCTGCTGGAAGAGGATGATCAGGACAATGACGATCTGGGACCAGAAACTCTGGAGAATCCAGTCCATGGTATAAAACTGAAAATACTTTGCGAGAAAGGAAACAATGAGCAGCACGCCGATGCCGACGAGCATGCGTGCTGCCCGGGTGCCCTTGAGCGTCAGAAAGACACGATAGAGAATGATCGAGACGAGCGCAATGTCAAGGATGTCCTGCCAACGAACCTGCCTCAGAACATCGAGCAAAGAAGTCCTCCTTTTAGGAAATGCGCTCCCGGTTTACTTTGATCTGCATGGAGGCTTTCGCGGCTTCAATAAACGATTTCAACGCCAGATCCCGCTTTGCGGAGAGCGAGCGGCTCAACTCCTGGGCTTTTTGTGTGTCCCCGCCCGGAGTCACTTCGGACGGAATGCCGTCAACGCTCGCCCAAATGATGCTTTTCAGCTTTGAGACCGCCATCTGCTGGCGTGTCGAGCGTTCGAACTGTTCAGGGGTCATGCGATTGAGCTCAAGCGTTCTGAAGTACACCTCTTTTTTGAATACGCCATCGCGTTTGAACTGGGGATTGCTCAAAATGGCGTCCTGCACTTCGAGATCCGATACCGTTATTCCCATGTCTGCCGCTGCAGCGAGCATGACGCGTTCGTTGATGATGGACTCAAGCACTGCTTCCTTGAGATTGAGCTTTTTTTCGAGTTCCTCGTTGAACTGATCGCGGAAGATCTGACGATACATGGTACGAGCGTTTTCATAGGTGCGCCAGTATTCCTCGATGGTGATCTTTTCCTTGCCGACTTCCGCTACCGTCAGCTCGGTCGGCTTGTCGAGAGGGCCGACCCCCCAAAAAATGAAGCTCAGAATAACGATGATGAAAAGCACGTAAAAATACCGTGCATGTTTTCTCATTCCCTGTAACATAAATCAATAACTCCTTCTCTACTGATTACCGTTTTACCCTGGCGTTTTTCTGCGTCGTTCCGGAGGCAGGTGAAGAATCAGGCCGACCCGGCGACGCCGATCAGGCCGTGTCGGCAGCGTCTCCGCGGAGGTCGACCGGGCGCTCCGGCACAACCGTCGAAATGGCGTGCTTGTATACCAGCTGTTCATTGACGTCCCGCAGAAGCACGACGAAATTATCGAACCCCTTGATGGTGCCCTTGAGGCGCACCCCGTTTGTCAGAAACATTGTGACCGGAATCTTCTCCTTGCGGAGTGCATTCAGGAAGCTATCCTGCAGATTCTGGGTTTTTTGTCCGATCATGCCCTGCTCCTCTCCATAATCAACCTGCCCGACATTGCGGACGGATGCCCGCAATACAGGGAGCTGTCGCGAAAAAAACCGCAACAGTGTGCCTTTTACCTTATCTGATTTTTCGAAAGAAAGCAAGAACTATGTTATAATCCAAAGAGATACGTGATACCAGGAGAGGATGACCGATGCCTATCTATGAATATCGTTGTAACGCCTGCGGCTGCGAATTCGAAAAAATCGTTCGCGGACAGCAACAGATCCATTGTTCGGCCTGCGGGTCCGCTGAGGTTGCCAAAAAGATGTCGGTTTTCGGCATGAGCGGGGTCGAAAAACAGACCGCTTCCGGGTGCAGCTCCTGTACCTCCGGATCATGCAGCACCTGTAAAT
>JAAYUK010000169.1 GCA_012517735.1 Nitrospiraceae bacterium | reverse complement strand
TTGACCGCGCCGATAAACTGCGCCTCGGGATCGATCTCATCGAGCAGCGGCAGAACCGCCTCCTTGTGCGGTATGGTCAGGTTCACCCCGAGCATGCCGAGCGACCGGATGCCCTGCACCGCTCCCGGAAGCTCCTGCGGGGGGACACTGAATGCAACGTAGCAGCCGTCAATACCCGTTGCCGCAAACGCTGCATTCTGCATGCGCGGTGATTTCGTATGCTCGACCGGATAGCCGAAGAGCGCTGCAATTCGTGTTCTGCCGCTGATTTCCGGCATCATGCTCCCCTCTCTCCGTTAAAACCCGAAGAGTCCACGGCGAATAACATCGCCAAAGCCCGGCCCCCGCGGAGGCGGCGGCGCAGCGCGCTGTTCCTGCTGCTCCTGCTGTGGGGGGCTGTCATAGCCGGACGACGGCGGAGGCGGAGGGGGCGGCTGGTTTCCGTCCCGGGGAGCATCGTAGGAACGTTGTGACCGTCGCTCTCCCGCATTGCCCATATCCATGCCGAGCGGCAGCATGCCGGTGGACTTGGACCGGACTTTTACGCCCCAGATTGGATCCTTCGGCTTCGGGGGCCATCCGAAGTGCAAGTCATCGCCATAGGCAATAAACTGGAGCACAGCGCCCTGTGCGGCGGCAAAGATGCCCTTCGGTATCCTGCAGCTGGTCTGCTCGGACGGCATGATCACCCGATCCTTCACCAGTCGGCGGACATCTGGCGATGAGACGTAGTCCATGAGCTGCCAGCCGAGTCCGTACGACTCGCTCGACGACCAGAGGATCATCTCCCTGCCGCCTTCGTCGGTCGTTGCCATGGCCATGCCGAACGAGCCGAGCGAGTTCGGGATCATCCTCCAGCTGAACGATATGCTGTCGGCCAGCCCACCGCTGACTTCGGTAAATTCAACCGGCGCGAGAAAATCATGCGCCTGGTCGATCGCAAAACGGATGTCGGGTGAGAAGTTGCCGTGCACAAAATGCTGTCCCACGAGCGATGCGTTTGCAGGGACTTCGATCACTTTCTGCTCGTTGGGCCACTGGGCATAAATACGCATGCGGCCCGGAGCCGGAGGAGTCTGCCGGCTCAGCGACCAGCCGCGCATTGCCTGGCCGATCTGGGCAGGGCTCAGCGACGCAGTGTCGATAATTCTCGGCTGCCCCGGCCTGACGGTATCGCCGCAGCCCCAGTATACCTTGATCCGCATGCGCTCGCGCTCGAAGCGCTCTTCATGCTGTTCGTACTCTTCCCGCACTGCCCGCTCCTGACGCGGAATGACCAGCGGCAGCGAAGGCCCCATGTTCATGCCGGCAGGGATGTCGTGCAATTCGTTCGGAACCGCCGGAATCTGCATCGGCGAGTTCATCTGGAGCAGCAGCGAGCGCTTTGGACCACCGCCGCCCGGCATGCCGAACATGCCGCGAGGCATACCGGCAGGCATGCCCGGAATCGTCTGGTTCTGCGTGGCAACGCTCATCCAGTAGATCGTCGGCACCGGTTTTTCAGCTGCCTCGGCAGTGCACAGCACTCCGAGCATCCCGGCAAGCGCCGCAATCATGACCATGAAACAGAATCGCCTCATACCCATAGGTTACTTCCCCCTTGATGATTCTTTTGCTTGCACCATACTTTCAACAAGACCTTTCGGCGTCGACGGAATGACAACCGTGCGCACGCCGAGTATGTCCTCCACATCCTGGGCCGTCACATCGTCAAGGAACACCTGATCTCCCTCGCGCATCATGACATCCGGAATGAGCAGCAGATCGGTTGCACGAAGCGTTCCCGAGAGCGTGCGCATAATATCGCGGCCGGTCAGCAGTCCCGCGACCGTCACGCTCTTCCCGAAAAATTCATTCTCGACCGCCACGACCTCAAGTTCGACCCCGCGCCGTTTGAGCCGCTCGGCAAACTGGCCCAGTACCGGAGCGAACGACGTTCCGGTCACGGTGACAAAGCGCTGTTGGGTATCGAACTCCGGCAGCTTCAGCCGTCGTGCCTGCTGCTGAAACAGCGCAATCATGCCGACGCCGTTTTCGATCTGGGGCAGTTCGTCATACGCCTTGAGCGGCGGAATCTCCCTGCCGGCTTTGAGATAGAGCTCATCGGCAGCAAACACGATCGCCTCGCCGTGTTTTCTCCGGAAGCGGTGCTGAAACCGGTGGATCATATCAAGCGCCGCCTCGGCGCCGGCCTTCGTGACCGGGGCAAGAGCCTTTCGTCGATGTGCCGTCAGGCCGACCGGAACCACTGCGATCGACTGGACATAGGGATAAAGCCGGTACAGATCGTTGATCGTCGTGGCAAGCACTTTCCCGTCATTGTATCCCGGGCAGAGCACGATCTGGGTATGCATGCGAATGCCGTGCCCCGCAAAGTATTTCAGCTCCTTGAGGATGTCAGGCGCCGTCTCGTTACCGATCAGCACATTGCGCACCTGGTGGTTTGTCGCATGCACCGAAATATACAGTGGACTCAGGTGCTGCTCGACAATGCGGCGTTTCTCCTCACGGCGCAGATTCGTCAGGGTGATATAGTTTCCATAGAGGAACGAGAAGCGGTAGTCTTCATCCTTGAGGTAGAGCGGTTTCCTCAGTCCTTTGGGCAACTGAAGGACAAAACAGAAAAGACATTTGTTCCCGCAGGTGCGCACCCGCATCGGTTTGAGCCCGATCCCCAATGGTGTCTGCCAATCCTCTCCCCGATGAAGCAGATACGATATCCGTTCCGGACCCCGCTGCACAACAATCCGAAGCTCCGGATCGCTGCCGTAAACCATCAGGTCGATAACGTCGCGCACCCGCTTGCGGTTGATCGATACGAGACGATCACCGGCCTTGATCCCGGCCTGCTCCGCGAGACTGCCGGATTCGACCGATTCGATTTCAACAGGGGCTGGTATGGTCATTGGTCTGCACAAATCCCCGATAGATATAATGCACTCCCGAACCGACCGAGAGTGCTGCAACGATCAGAAACATCCAGAATGCCGGGTCAGGAATGCCGGGAGAGGCCAGCCAGACCAGCACATAGGTGAAGAGCACCATCTCGGCAGCGATCGCCGTCTTTCCCGCCCAGGTCACGCGCACCTGCTTCATGCCGGACAGCCGGGAGAGGAACACATACCCGAGCACGATTACCAGATCCCGGCCGATGAGCGCCACCGCAAGCCAGAGCGGAATCCACCCGAATGCCGAAAGCACAACCACCGCGGTAATCAGCAGCGCCTTGTCGGCAAGCGGATCGAGGAATGCTCCCAGCTCGGTGCGCTCATTGCGCTTGCGCGCAAGCCACCCGTCGAGACCATCGGAGAGCGCCGCCGTAGCAAAAAGCAGGAGAGCCGCTGCATACTGCCCCGCAAAAACGGCGGCAACAAAGACCGGCACCAGCAGAATCCTGATAAGGGTTACGCAATTCGGCAGGGTCAGAATCCGCGACGACATGCGGCCTACGGAATATTGAACGGGATCGTCACGAAGTCGAGATCGAGACCAAGCCGCTTATAGCACGATGGCTGTTTCCGGGGTGTCTGTCCGGCCATTTCATCGGCAGCATTGATGAGCGTTTCGGCATGACACCGCTCAACGCCGAAATCGAACGCCTGTGCTTCTTTGTATGCCGCCTGGAAACGGCCGCGCGCCTGTTTCCGGCGTCCATGGAGAAAGTCGATCTGCCCGAGCGCCATCTCGCAATAGATCAGCCCGCGCGGATCCTTCGTCTTTCTGAAGTTCTTCTGTGCCTGGGTAATCTCCCTTCGCGCACGCTGGTACTCGCCGATCATGATAAAGAGCGTCGCCATGCTCCAGATGGTATACGAATAACTCACGATATCGCCGATGGCACCGTACAGCCGCTCGGCCTTCGCGAAATGCTGCATGGCCCGGCGGAAATCGTAGAACATGCGGTAGGCATTGCCGATGCCACAGTGAGAATAGGCGAGTCCGAACCGGTCCTTGAGCATGCGGAAGAGCTCGTTCGCTTCCTGATAGTAGGCGAGAGAGGCATCGAACTTGCCCGCAAGGCGATGCGTTCCGCCAAGCCCGCACAGCGCATAGGCAACCCCTGAAGTATACCCGACCGTCTCAAACAACTCTTTCGCTTCCTGAAAACGGGCAATTGCCTTGGGAACCCTGCCGCCGAACCGGAGCGCGCCGGCCTGGGCCCACAGGGCAAAGGCGACGCCCTGTGCATCCTGTGCTTTGCGGTACACGGCGCCCGCCTTCGCCGTCAGCTTCACCGCGTCGGCCCACGAGCCGAGCGCGCGCAGCGACAGCCCGAGTCCGACCATGGCATCGGCGGATGTGAGGCGGTCTCCCAATGCGTCGCACATGTCGAGCGCCTCGAGATAATGCGCAATCGCCACATCGAACGACCCGATCATGCGGCAGATATCGCCGATCGAGAGGAGCGCATCGAGTGTTGCGTGAGGATTCTGCAGCTTGCGGCTGACGGCAAGGGCCTGCCGGAACAGCTTCAGCGCCTCGGCATAGTCTGCCTGTTTGCGTTTTTTTTCGGCAGCAGCAACCAGCGCAGCATGGTTCTTTTCCATCAGCAGGTCTCCAGAAGGTTCCGAAGCCGTTTCATAAAGGCAGCGTAATCCGGCTCGCCGAAAAACGCCGATCCCATGACCAGAACCTCTGCGCCGGCATTGACAACCGTGCAGGCATTCTCCGCCTTCACGCCGCCGTCGACTTCGATGACCGCAGATGAACCGCACGCGGCGATCATGTCGCGGAGACGGCTGATCTTGCCGAGCACGGACGGGATGAACGACTGTCCGCCGAATCCGGGATTGACCGACATGAGCAATACGAGATCGAGATCGGGAAGAATATATTCGAGCGTTTCGAGCGGGGTCGCGGGATTGAGCGAAACGCCGGCCTTTACCCCGAGCTCCTTGATGCACTGCACTGTGCGATGGAGATGAACGCTGGCTTCGGCATGCACGGTCAGCCAGTCGGCCCCGGCATCGGCGAACGCCTTCAGATAACGGTCAGGCTGTTCGATCATGAGGTGAACGTCAAGCGGCAGCGATGTCCGTCTCTTCAGTGCTTCCAGCACCAGCGGACCGATGGTCATGTTCGGCACAAAATGGCCGTCCATGACATCGACGTGCAGCCAGTCAGCGCCGGCGAGCGCCGCTGCTTCAACCTCCTCGCCCAGCCGGGCAAAGTCGGCCGAGAGAATGGACGGCGCTATCTTGATCATTGCTCCTCCTTCTTCTTGCGGTCCGTGCGCGCGGCCGTCTCGCTCTTTTCGGAGCCCCCAAGGCTGACCAGAATGCTGAACTGCTCCCCGCCCCGCTCGTTCGGTTCGGGCCGCTGCGCAAGGATCGTTCCCTTCGGCACGGTTTCCGAACGGACATAGACCACCCGGTTGATCTTGATGCCGCGCGGCTGGAGCTGGCTTTCGGCCTGCTCGACCTGCTGGCCGACCACATCAGGGACATGGGCAAGACGGGCGCCCCGGCTCAGCACTACCCGGATCTCACGGCCCGACTTGACTCCGGTGCCTGCGGGGATATCCTGGCGGATGATATTGCCCTGCGGAATGGTTGCATCGTAATCGTCACCCTCAAGGCGCATATACAGCCCCTTGCTTCTGAGCAGGTCATTGCCTTCGACCATCCCCTTGCCGATGAGGTTGGGGACTTCGATCGTACGGCTCATGGTGAGCGCGGTAAACGTCAGATACCCGGAGACAATCCCGAACAGGATTACCAGGAAAAAATAGAGCGGCACTTTTACCCATCGGCTCATGGTCTGCATTTCATCCTCACCGCAAAAAAACCGTCCATGCCGTGGCGATGCGGAAAGGTCCGGTAGCCAACAAAACCGCCTTCGTCGCAGCAGGCAAACGGCTCGAAAAACGGAAAATCGCCTTCTATAATACTAAAATCCGGCTGCTCCTGCAAAAAGCGGCGAATCACCATCTCTCCCTCCTCCGGCTCGGTCGAGCAGACCGCATAGACAAGGGTACCCCCAGGCCTGACCAGTCGTGCCAGATTGGCGAGCATGCGTTGCTGCGTAACCTGAAGACGATCGAGATCAGCGGCGGTAATGCGATATCGGATATCGGGATTCCGGCGTATCGTCCCGAGCGCGGAACAGGGGGCGTCGACCAGCACATGGTCGAATTGACGGTCGTCCCGGCAGGTCAGCGCGTTGGCAACACGCGCGGTGACCGACTTCAGCCCCAGGCGGACGAGCGTCTCCCTGAGCATCTGCAGGCGAGCATCATCAAGGTCCATCGCAATCACTTCGCCTGAATCGCCCATCAGCTCTGCCAGATGCGTTGCCTTGCCACCCGGCGCCGCGCAGGCGTCGAGCACGCGCTGACCAGGGGACGGATTGACGAGATATCCGACCAGTTGCGCAGCTTCATCCTGCACCACATACGGCATCGCAAGGGCGTCGGCAAGGTCCCGGAAACGCACGGTGCCGGCAACCGCTATTCCGGCAGGGACAATGGAAGACGCATGGGCTGCGATATTTTTTTCGGCGAGCATCCGGAGCGCTTCATCGCGCCGCGCACGGTCGCCGATCCGTATGGCCGTTTGCGGAATCGTGTTGTCCGCGGTACAGAGGCCGATCGCCTCATCGAGCCCGAACCGCCTGATCCATCGCTGCACCAGCCACAACGGATGCGAGGTAACAACAGCCAGCGCCTTTCCCGACGCATCTTTGCGCGGGTCCGGCAGAGCCGGCCGGTTGCGCAAAAAATTCCTGAGCACGGCATTCACAAGCCCGTGTCTGCCACGCATCGCCTTTTCGATCGAGACCGCTTCGTCGACAGCAGCCCACTCCGGCACGCGCATGAATTCGATCTGATAGACCGCGGTCCTCAGATTGTTGATCGTCGTGGATGCCAGCCCCCCCGGCCGGGAGAGAAACCCCGACAGCATCCAGTCGAGACAGTCGCGATGGCGGACGACACCGTACACCAGCTCCATGAGAAACGCCCGATCGCGCTCCTCCAGATTCCGGTCGATCGAATCGAGCGCCTGTTTCGGCTTCCGGGCATCGGCGAAGAGGGACTCAAGCGCATCGATGGCACGTCTGCGGGGCGTTTGGTCGGCTCTCATCGCACTATCCGCCTCCAGAAGGCTTCGGAGAAAAGGTTTTCAGTACCGCCCTGAGGACCGTAAGATCGACCTGGGTATTCAGGCAGGGGCCATGCGGCCGCTCATTGAGGATGCCGATGACCGGCATCGGATAGGTATCGACAATGCCGCTGCTTAGATCGCGCTCGCATGCCACGGCGATGATGGCGTCAGGCCTGGCCTCCTTGACGATGCGCCGGGCAATCGTGCCGCCGGTCGCAACAAAGAGCTTCAGGCCGTGTTCGTCGGCAATGTCGATCAGGTCCTTGATCCCGCACCGGCCGCACCGCTTGCAGTTCCTGATATTGTGGGTAATGCGGACTTCGCAGTCCGCTATCTGCAGACAGTGCGGCAGAAGGACCAGCAGGTTGGACGCACCGATGGATGAAGGATCGACCAGACGGTTATTCATGCGGATGACCCAGAGCTGGAATGCTTCGCGCTTCCCCTTGAAAAACGCTGCCATAAGCATCAGGAGCGGATAGACGATCTTGAGGAGCAACCCTCTAAGCAAATGTTTCATGGCCTTCTCGCAGATGCCGTCCGGCGAGGAATGCGGCGGCAGGCATCGCTTTTTTCCCGTCAGGCTGCAGTTCGTCGATTCTGAGCAGCCCCTCGGACGTTCCGATGCGAAGTATCCCGCCCGACGCCTTTTCGATGAATCCCGGAGCAGCCGAGCCCGGCTCGGCGTGAGCCCTGATCACCTTGATCCGCTCGTCTCCAAGAAAGCAGAAAGTTCCCGGCCACGGGTGCATTCCCCGGACCTGATTCGCCAGTGCAGATGCGGGACGCGTCCATTCGAGCCGACCATCCTCCTTCCTGAGCGGGGGGGCAAGCACTGCCTCTCCTGACTGGGGAACCGGCACCACCGATCCATCGCGGACGCCGCGAAGGGTGCGGATCAGGGTATCGGCGCCAAGCTGGGCGAGTTTCGGAAAGAGTGACCCGGTCGTATCGTCTTCGGCAATCGGAATCCGCTCGCACAGCAGGACAGGCCCGGTATCGAGCCCTTCATCCATGAGCATGGTGCAGACACCGGTTTCCGCATCGCCGTTGATGATGGCCCACTGGATCGGCGCCGCACCGCGATACCGCGGAAGCAGCGAACCATGCACGTTGATGCAGCCGCGCGCCGGAATGCCGAGAACGGCGGCAGGCAGAATGCGCCCATATGCCACGACGACGATGAATTCGGGATTGATCGCCCGCAACTGCTCATGCAGTTCAGGATCGCGCATCTTCACCGGCTGGATGACCGGAATGCCATAGTGCAGCGCGAGTTCCTTGACCGGCGGCGCCGACATCAGATGTCCCCTGCCTTTCGGCTTGTCGGGCTGCGATACAACCAGCCGGACAGATTCGCCGGCTTCCAGCAGCGCCTTCAGCGAGGGAACGGCGAAATGCGGTGTTCCGAAAAAAATGATCGCCACAGCGCTCCTAATCGCCCTTCCGTTCAGCCCGTTTCAGGGCCTTCAGATACCGCTTTTTGACGAACTCGCGTTTCACCGAATTCAGGCGGTCGAACAGAACCAGCCCGTCAAGGTGATCGATTTCGTGCTGAAGCGCCCGAGCCAGCAGACCGTCGGCCTCGATCTCGGTTTCTTTGCCCTCGCGGTCCAGGCCGCGCACCTTGACCCGCTCGGCGCGGTTGACGGTAACAACACACTCAGGAATGCTCAGGCAGCCTTCCTCGGATTCGATCAGTCCGTCAGCCTCCACAATTTCAGGGTTGATCAGCACGATGACCGGAATCTCGGCGTCCTTTGAACTGAGGTCCAGGACTATCAGACGCTTCGACACCCCGACCTGCGGCGCTGCAAGGCCGATCCCGGGAGCGTCGTGCATCGTCTCGATCATGTCGTCTATCAACTGCTGCAATCCTTCGTCATCAACCGTCTTGACCGGTTTTGCCTTGTGCTTCAGCACATCGGCTGGAAATGTCCTGATCTCTCGTACCGCCATACCATCGCCTCACGCTCTGAAATTTCTGATTGGTGATTATTGATACGATGCGGGGAAGGCAGCCCAATCAGGCCTTTTCTCCCTCCTCATTGAACACTTCCCACTTCTCACTTCTTCCTTGCTTCTCCTAAAACACGCTGAACTTGAAATATCTGCGCGGGTTTTCCTTCATCTCTTTGGTCATCGACTTCAGCTCCGCGACGATTTCCCGCAGGTCCTTAGCCACGGTCTTGTCATTGAGCAGAAGCGCAGCCGCACCGTCGCCGGAATCAACCTTCTCGACAATGGAGTTCAGTTTCTTCGACGTGGCAACGAGATTATCGTACAGGGCCGGATCCTCCACCAGCTTGCGGAACGAGCCGCTGCCCTGGTTCATCTTTTTGGTCAGTTCATCGAGCGAGGTCGCAGTCGATGTCAGCGACGTATAGAGCTTGTCGTCCTTCATCAGCATCCGGAGAGAGCCCTTCGACTCATCGAACTCCTTTACGATACGACCGAGCGACTGGGCGGCGTTGTTCAGGTTATTGTACAGGCTCGGGTCCGAGATCAGACGGCCTGTCGTGCCTTCTCCCGCCTCAACCTTCTGGAGAAATTTGTCGAGCTTGACGAGAAACTCCGTTATCTTTTCCATGGATGCCGACCCTTCGCTCACCAGGTCTTTCATCTCCAGCTGCACCGCACCTTCAATCATTTCGCCGCTCCGGACCGGCAAGGCATCGTTTGAGCCATGGGTGATCTCGATATACTTGTCACCCAGCAGGCCCATGGTCTGCACCGTCGCCTTGGAATCCTTCCTGATATACTGCAACGTATCCTGCCGGACCGCCATGCTCACCATCGTACCGTACTGCGGGTGCAGCTTCATGCCCTTGACCGTTCCGATCTCAATGCCGGAAATCCAGACCGGCGACCCGATACGCAATCCCCGGACATCGAGAATGGAAGCCCTGATCTCCGCCTTTTGGGTGAAGAGACTCTCAATGCCCCCGGCAAAAAAGACCGTCACGAGCAGCACCAGAAACGCTATCGTCACAACCAGCCCGACTTTCAGTTTCGACCACATCAGCTCTTTTTTCGTATCAAACATCAGCGCCTCCCATGCCGTGCAAACGGCAAGTGACCAGTAGTCCGCATCACACCACGATTGTTCCTCATACCATGTTTTCCCCGCTCACCGTTTTCCGCTGACTTTCGGTTGATACCGCAGTTCATCGACAAATGTCCTGATATGCGGGTGACTCGACGCCAGCAGCTCGTCAGCGCCGCCATCAAAAACAACCGTTCCACCTTCAAGAAACAGGAAACGGTCCGCCACCTTCAGGGCATCGACGACCTTGTGGGTTACCATCATATGCCCCATCCCGAAGGAACTCAGCTCCACGATCAGGTTGCAGATATTGTCGGAATTTACCGGATCGAGCCCCGCCGTCGCCTCATCATACAGCATCATGATCGGCTTGTGCACCGCCAGCGACCGCGCGATGGCGACACGCCGGTGCATGCCGCCGCTCAGCTCCGCCGGCATCAGGTGAATCGCCGGCTCGAGATCGACCAGGCGGAGCAATTCGCGCACCTTCGCATCGATCTCGTCTTCGGTCATCTTCGTGTACTCGCGAAGACAGAACGCAACATTTTCCTTGACGGTCAGGGAATCAAACAATGCCCCCGCCTGAAAGACGATGCTGAATTTGCGGCGCACGTCGTTCAGTTCCTCCTCGGTCTTGTGCGTAATGTCCTCTCCCTCGATCAGGATCCTGCCGGAATCGGGCCTGATCAGCCCGACGATCAGCTTCAGAATGGTTGTCTTGCCCTCCCCGCTTCCACCGAGAATTGCGATCTTCTCGCCCGGATCGACCTGAAAACTCAGCTCGTTCAGAATGGGTTTGGCATTGTACCCGAACGTAACCCGGTCAAAAACGATCATGTCTTGTACCCCAGAACATACAGCAGGATTCTGGTAAGGACAAAATCAGAAATAATGATCATGATGATCGACATCACAACCGCATTGGTGGTTGACGTGCGAAGCCCGGTCGAACCACCCCGCGTCGTAAACCCCATATAGCAGCTGATCGAAGCGATCAGATAGCCGAACATGAACGGCTTTACCGCTCCCGAAAAAACATTCTGGAAATCGAGCACCCCACGCACCGTACTCCAGTATACATAGCTGCTCTGATTGCTGACAAAAGCCGCGATATACCACGCGCCAATGAGCGATATCGCATCGCCCATGATCGTGAGCGCCGGAAGCATCACGAGCGACGCAACAAGGCGCGGCGTCACCAGCTTCTTGATCGGGTCGACCCCGAATACCCTGAGCGAGTCGACCTGATTGCCGATCATCATCGAACCGATTTCCGACGCCATGCCCGCTCCGACACGCCCGGTAAACACCAGCGCGGCAACGACCGGTCCGACCTCGCGGATGATCGTTATGCCGACGACCTTGCCGATATACATCTTCAGGCCGAGCACCGCAAGCTCGGCGGCAAGCTGCAGTGAAAGTGCCATGCCCACAAAAAGCGATACCAGCGCCATGATGAAAAACGATCCTGCACCGGCATAATCCATCTGCTCCAGGGTATCTTTCCAGTAAAACGGCCTGCGAAAAATGCCGAGAAAACCATGATACGAGAGCAGGTAGAAGTCCTGGAGACTGCTGATAAGAGGCCTGATTTGCATAACTAATTATTGTACACCAAACCAGGCCGGATTCGCTTTTCAGGGACAGGTGGCCCGCCTGTCTTTTTCGGACGGCGGCAGGTAGAATAGAACAAACAAGAACAGGCGCAGACCTGTCTGACCGTGTTCTTCAGTACAGCAACGCTCCCGACAGTGGGAAAAGCATGAGAGGATGGGGATGTCGATCCGGACGTTTTTGAATACAGCCGCCAAACAGAGCCGAACGGCAAAAGTGCTCCGTCATATTGACCGGGCCGGCAATGGTCTCGAAATCGGGCCGAGCCACAACCCGGTTGCCCCGAAAAAATCGGGCTATCGCGTTCACATCATCGATCATCTCAGCCGCGAAGACCTGATCAGGAAATATACAGATCATGGCGTCGTGCTCGACAATATCGAGGAAGTCGATTTCGTCTGGAGCGGAGAGCCGTTTGCCGAACTGACGAAAAGACCGAAGTTTTACGACTGGATCATCGCATCGCATGTAATCGAACATACGCCGGACCTGATCGGCTTTCTCGCGGAATGCGACAGCATTCTCAAGGACAGCGGCGTCGTGTCGCTTGCCGTTCCCGATGCGCGTTTTGCCTTTGATTGCTTCCGCCCGCTGACCGGCATTGCGCCGGTCCTTGATGCCCACGAACGCCGTGCGGTCATTCACTCGGCCGGCACAGCGGCAGATTATTTTCTCAACGTCGTCAAAAAAGGGAATCTGATCGCCTGGAACAACAGCGCCTCAGGGGACTATCACTTTGTACACACACCTGAGGAGGCTTTGGAGGCCATGCGGCAGATCAGGGATGAGCAGAAATACCTTGATGTTCATGCATGGTGTTTCACGCCGTCGTCGTTCCGGCTGCTCATGCATGACCTGCACCTGCTCGGTCTGAGCCCGTTTCGGGAGGTCAGCTTTTCGCCGACCGTCGGCTGCGAGTTCTTCGTCACCCTCGGACGAAACGGCCGTGGTCCTGACCGCAGCCGCATGGAACTGCACGAGGATATCAAAAAGGAGCTTGCCGCTCCCCTGTCGTGGCGATCACGCATCGTGCCGCATGCCGTTCGTCTGTTGCTTGATGCGTGGACAACGCGGAGGGGCGGCTGATCTCCGGGATTTCTCCTATCGGTTGCGCCGCTGCTCCACCGCTGCCTTGATCGCCTCCGGGCTGTAGCCGGGGATGATGATACCTTCAACGTCTATGACCGGGACACCCTTCCGTCCGCCGCTTTTCATGGTACGCTCGCGTGCCTTATCCGGTTCTCGTTCCACATTGTATTCAACAAGACGGACACCGAGCGAATTGATGTACTGTCGCGCCTTGACACAATAGGGACACCAGTCGGTCATGTACATGATGACCGTAATGTCACTGGGAGAACGTGCTGCATCTGCCATACGCACCTCGGACAGGCAGAAAGCTCCCGCACAGAGAAGCAGAAGAAACAGCGCACAACATGCTTTTTTCATGGGAGGATCCTTTACCTGCTTATTTCTGATGCACCGCGCCGGATGGGAAAAACCCGTACAGTCTGCTGAAATCGATACCGCCAATCACCACATCACGATAGCGCTCAGGCAGCGCTGCACGACACTCTTCGAGCGGCCGGGCGGTAATACCGTGCTGGACCGAGAGAGACGCCTCGACAAAAGCGGCAAAATGGTCGCATGCCTTCAAAATCACTCCATCGACAGCGTCGAACTCATCGCGATTATAATGCCCCTGAATATCCTCAAATGAAAGATCGTTCCGGACGACGCCATCCACCCGCACGCGGTTTGAGAACTCATCATCCACAAAATACCGGAACTCGTCATGCCACGAAGAGGGGATCAGCGGCATGATCTTCTCCTCCATCTGGATGTGTTCGTATTCCTTGATCACGCTGTCGAGCCCCGCCACCGATGTCTTGACCGGAGAGACGATATCGCGCGTCAGGACCTCCGGCAGGTCATGAAAGAGCGCTGCAAAAAAGTTGTTGTAGAGCCTGCGGTTGCAGGCAGCGATATCAACGGAACAGCAGTAGGAGAGCATGGCGACAATCAGCATATGTCCAAGGACCGATGTCTTCGGAATCCTCGGCGACTGCGCCCAGCGCTGTTGGAAACGGAGCTGGCCGCAAAGGTCCACAAATCCATAGGACTTCTTGCCGAGCGTGATCTTCTGCACACCGATAAGGTCATAGTGATCCTCGATCTGGTTCTCGATCTCTTCCTTGGTCCGTTCAATGCCATAGATAAACGGACTCGCATTATAGATGATCTTGAACTCCCAGTTCGTCGCGAGATAATGCGCCGCACGGAGAATGCGTTTTTCGAGCCGGGCATAGTCGGGCTCGTTGAAATACCGCTGCATGCGCTCGCTGAAACCCAACCCGATCGGCTGTATGTCCGCCTCAAGCTGCGAAAGCGCCCACGCATTCAGCTCGCGGCCTTTGCGGGCCATGAGCTGATGGAATACCGGCGCTTTGATATCGGTCAGGATCACCCGCTGGAGAAATTCGAATATACCACCTTCGATCAGCCTGTTCCAGTCGATCTTCGCTTCACGCTCGCTCTCCTCGAAACGGCCGAGCACATACGCAATAACCATTTTATGAGCCTGTTTGTCGAGTTCCACAAATTCGACCGGCCGCACATGGTCGTTCCAGCGCTGAATGCTGGCAGCCTCGAAGAGCCGCTCAACCAATCCCTGTGTAATCATCTATGCATCCTCCCCTGCACGTTTCCAGCGGCGATGAATCCAGAGCCATTCCGACGGATATGCCCGGATATGGTCCTCAATATGCTGACTGAGCCGTTTCGTATCAGCAGCCAGAGCCTCATCTCCTTCGCCGCTGCTGCCGTCGAGATAAAAAACCGGCGAAAACCTGACTACCTGCCCGTCACCCTCCCGGTGAATGAATGCCGAGAGCATCGCAGCACCGGTCTTTCGGCCAATAAGCGCAGGCATCTTCGTGGTCCATGCCGGCCGGCCGAGAAAATCGATAATGAACCCTTCGTTCGCCACCACCGCCTGGTCCATGAGAATCCCAACCACCCGGTTGCGGCGGATCTCGGTAAAGATTGCTTTCAGCGCGCCCTGTTTATAGATGACGTTATTGCCGTATTTGGCCCGCACCCATGCGACCATGCGGTTCAGATAGGGATTGTTCTGCGCCCTCGCAACGACCGATACCGGCTCGCAGCGCAGACCGGTGATCAAGGCCATGATCTCCCAGTTGCCGCAATGGCCGGTAACAAAAATGATTCCCTTACCGCTCCGCTTCGCCTCGTCGAAATGTTCCTTGCCCACGAGCCTCACCCGGTCAAGGATATGCTGCCCGAGGCCACAATAGATTTTGATCAGCTCGATGACAGACAGGCCGAGATGCACGAAAAAACCGCGCACCACCGCTTCCGGATTGGTCGACGGCGGAAGCGCCCCCTTCTCGATGGCAATGCGGACATTCTCCACGGCAATGCGCCGTCTGCTGCTCCAGAGCGCATGCACCGCACACCCCAGGGCACGCCCGAAAGCACAGGCCATGCGATACGGCATGAGTGCCACCGGCAGGGCAAGAAGCATCAGCCCGCCGGCCTGAAGCAGCCAGATAACCCGCTTCATGCAACAGCCGTCCAGATCTCAGCGCCCCGAGTTCGATTCATCATCCTGCTTCTTTGTTTGCTTGTCGCCGTTATCGGCATCTTTCTTTTTTTCGAGAATGTGGGCTATCTCGTCAAACCGCTTCATGACGAGATGATTCACGGTTCCTTCCGGATAGGTGCCGTCTTCCTGCAGGACGCCGGCCGGCATGCCGGTCAGGATTTCGAGTCCCTCTTCCATCATGTCGATCGCATGGATCGAGAACCTGCCCTCGCGAACGGCGTCGATAACTTCCTGCTTCAGCATGAGGTTTTTGACATTGCGGCGGGGGATGATGACGCCGTGCGATCCGTCGAGCCCCCGCAGCTTGCAGAGTCCGAAGAACCCCTCGATCTTTTCATTCACTCCGCCGATCGGCTGCACTTCGCCGTTCTGGTCCATCGATCCGGTGATTGCAAAACTCTGTTTCAGCGGCACCCCGGAGATACTGCTCAGAAGGGCATACAGTTCAGCGCAGGTTGCGCTGTCTCCCTCGATCATTTCATAAAGCTGTTCAAACGCGATGGACGCCGAGATGCTGAGCGGCCGTTTCTGGGCATATTTGCTGCCGAGATAACTGCTGATGATCATGATCGCCTTCTCGTGAATCTTGCCGGACATCTTCGTCTCGCGCTCGAGATTCACCACCCCGGCTTTGCCCACAAAGGTCTTTGCCGTGATGCGCGACGGTTTGCCGAAGCTGTAATCGCCGAGATCGAGCACCGCAAGTCCGTTCACCTGACCGACCGCAACGCCGGAAGTCTGGACAATGAACGTATCATCAAGCATCAGTTCACGCAGACGCTCTTCGATGCGGTTGGAACGGTACACCTTCTTTTCGAGCGCGGTAAGCACATGCTCCGACGACACAACCTGACTACCCGCCCGTTTCGCCCAGTAGTGCGCCTCACGTATCACATCGGCAATCGTGCTGAAACGGGTGGTGAGACGGTCCTGCTGACCCGCCAGCCGCGCCCCGTATTCGATGATCCGGGAAACGCCGCTCCGGTCAAACGGCAGCAGATTCTCTTCCCGTTGGGTCGATGCGACGAAGGCGGCATACTTCGCCATCGCTTCGGGAGTGCGCTCCATACGGTTGTCGAAATCCGCCTTCACCTTGAACAGATCGCGGTACTCCTCATCGAGATTGTACAAAAGGTAATACAGATAGGGGTTGCCAAGCAGGATCACCTTCACATTCAGCGGAACCGGTTCCGGCTTCATGCCGGAGGTGCTGACCAGGCGGTATTGTTCCCACGCGTCCTCGATCTTGATCTCACGGTTGCGGATGGCCCGCTTGAGCGCATCGTAGGAAAAAATATTCTTGAGCAGATCGAGCGCATTGATGACGATGTACCCGCCGTTGGCCCGATGCATCGAGCCGGACCGGATCAGGGTGAAATCCGAAACAGCCATTCCGTACTGCACTTTATACTCGACACGGCCGAACAGGTTGAGATAGGTCGGATTGCTCTCAAAGACAACCGGTGCGCCTTTGCATTCGCCGTTATTGACCAGCACGTTCACCGCATACCGGACAAACGACGTCTCCTGCTTCGGCATCTTGAGAAACGGCACCGGCGACGGCTGATCTTCCGTCGGTTTGAAGTCTTCCAGATGCGCCAGAACGTCCTCGCGGACGGCGTCCAGATACGCCACCACACGCTCATGTCCGGCATAGTCGGCCTTCAGATCGTCGATCAGATGTCCGACGGCACCCAGCGCTATTTCCCGCTCCAGTTTCGCCAGCAGCTCCTTCAGCCTTTTTTCGGCATCGCGCACCGCACGGACCACGTCGTCAAGCCGCTCCTGCAGGGCAGTCCCGATATCCTGCACCTTCTGCTGCATCTCCTTGTCGAGCGCGGCAAACTCCTCCTCGGTGAGCCCCTCGCCGGTCTTCTTGATCGGCACCATCACCAGCCCGGCGGCCGCCTTGCGGATCGCAAAGCCCTTTGACTGTGCTTCCTGCTCAAGCGCGGTGAACAATTCCTTCTGTTTGAGCTGAAACTCTTCGATCACCTTTGTCCGCTGTTTGTCGTATTCCTTGGACTCAAATGCCTTCGGAATCTCGGTGCGCAGATTTGCGACCAGCGACTCCATCGCCTTCTGAAACGCGACAGCCTGTCCCGGCTTCAACAGAATCGCCATGGGAGTATCGGGATCGGAGAAATTATAGACATAGCAGCAGTCGCCGGGAACCGGCTCATTGATGGCACGCTCGGCGAGCGTTTCGCGTATGGTGCGGGTCTTGCCGGTACCGCTCTCTCCCAGCGCAAAAATGTTGAAGCCCTTGTTGGTCAGACTGAGACCAAAGTCGAGCGCGTCAAGTGCGCGCTCCTGGCCGATAATCCCGCCCAGTTCGGTCAGATCGGCAGTCGTCGCAAAGGCAAATGCCGATTCACTGCACGGAATGGATATCTGCTCATGCGTCAGTTTCGTGATCATTATTCCTCCCTACAACTGAAAACGAATTCAGAATGCACGGCAAAAAAATGAATGCGTTGATTCATATTCTTTGCTCTTTGCTTTTTTCTCTTGCAACCTTGAGCTATTTCGCCCTCGGGTGATGCTCCAGATACGCTTTTTTTATTCTCTCAGACGATACTTTGGTATACATCTGCGTAGTCGCAATATCCGCATGGCCGAGCATCTTCTGCACCGAACGGAGATCCGCACCCCCGTCAAGCAGGTGCGTTGCAAATGAATGACGGAGGGTATGCGGCGAAAGCTTCACCCCGGCAGCTGTCCCGAAAGCCTTCAGCGCCTGCCAGAAACGCTGGCGCGTCATCGGCTCGCCCCGTCCGGTCAGAAACAGATAGGGAGACTGACGCTGCTTCAGCAAACGGGGGCGCAGCTCCACAAGATACTGTTTGATCTTGTCCGCCGCCCGATGATTCATCGGCACGACCCGCTCCTTGTCACCCTTGCCGGTTATCCGAAGGAACCCGCCCTCGAAGTTCAGATCCTGCATCCGGATCATCACGATCTCGCTCACCCGCAGACCCGACGCATAGAGCAGTTCAAGCATGGCGGTGTCGCGGAGATACATGCGCGTCGGCAGCACCGTCCCGAGCAGCTTCTGAACATCCGGCAGGTCGAGCGCCTTCGGCAGCCGCTCCCATTGTTTCGGCGTTCTGAGCGTCTCGGTCGGGTCTTCCGCTGCCAGTTTTTCGATCAGGAGAAACTTGCTGAAGGCCCTGACGGATGAGACGATCCGCGCCACGCTTGAGGCTGAGTATCCGCTCTCCCGGAGCATGGCAAGATAGTCGATGATGTCTTCACGCCGCATCTCCTGAAGTGGCCGCTCCCGCTTCTGCAGAAAGGTCTGGAATGCCTCCAGATCGCTCGCGTAGGACAGGACCGTATTGCGTGAAAGCCCCTTCTCGACCGAAATATATGCGACAAACGCCTTAATTGCATCCACAGGCGTTCACCGGCAGATAGTCGGCAATACCGCTTGCGCAGCGCATTTTTTCATAGAGGATATCCGCAAGCGGCAGAAGATAGGCCGTGTCTTCCCGATTATAGGTCAGCAGCAGCTCCCGCGCTTCATAATCCCCGAGCCGGGCACGTTCCCAGAGCCGCACGGCATCGTAGCCGTTCATTCCCTGCACCGAACCGTCGCGAACCATGCCGAACTGAACCTCCAGACTCTTCAAACCGCCCGTGATGTCAAGACGCTTTGCCGCAAAACAGAGATCGAAGTGCGGCAGTGCAAACCGGACTCCCGGCAACGTTGCAAGGAGGAACGGAATATCAAATCCTGCCCCATAGAACGTAATCAGCATCTTGTATCCGGCAAGGTGGCGATTCAGATTTTCGGCGGTCAGGTTCTCTCCATGCACGAGCGTCACGGCATCGAACCCGTCGTGCAGCCCGACAACCGTCGGATATCCGCCTTGCGACGGATGAAACCCGTTCGTCTCGATATCCAGACATACCGCCTCACCCCGAAACGCCTCGAACAGACGCCAGTGATCCCGACGTTTCAGCGCTCCCGCGAGGTATTCCGCATCCCGCCCGTCAAGCGCAGCGCGGCATGCAGCAAGTTGCTTGTCATACAGTTCCTTGCGCGGGGCGGAGATGCCCTCCAGATGCGGGGCCGCCAGAAAATCGTCCCAGGTCAGCACGCCGGATCTCCAGATGCGTCGCTCCAGTTTTTCGCCGATGCCCGGAAGGTGGGAAAATGTGTGATAAATCAAGCTATGCCTCCACTGCCGAACATAGCGATATTATACCGCAGGCGCCGGGATGAAAGATAAACGTCCGCGCCGACGTGGAAAAGTCACACTCTATGCCGCACTGAGAGAACGGTCCAACAACACCGCACGGCTGTTCATCACCTGCACGACATGGCGGGATGTCCCGACAAGATCCTGGCGGATCGACTGAATATCGGCGGAATCCAGCAGCATTTCCGCCATCGTGGTCCTGAACTGGTGATCGATTCCTGACTCCCTGATGATCCTGATGCTTGCCTGTATTGCATCAGTATCGGCGGAAACTCCCGAAACGCGCTGATACTTGTGAAGCGGCGCCTTGATATCCATGGCGACAAAATCGGCCAGTCGGGCCGCAAGAACAGCACCAAGACGTTCCGGCAAGCTGCCGTTCGTATCGAGCTTGACGGAGAAGCCGAGCCCTTTCAATGTATCCAGAAAATCCGGCAGATCGTCGTGCAGGAGCGGTTCCCCGCCACTGACAACCACGCCGCCAATACGGCCGACGCGGGATTCCAGAAACGACAGCACACCGGCAGCATCCAACAGCGGCTCAAAAAGTGACGGCTCGACCAATTGCGGATTGTGACAGTACGGACAGCGAAAGTTGCACCCCTGCGTGAAGACGACCGCACTCACGCTCCCGGGATAGTCCACAAGAGAGCTGCGCTGAAGACCGCCTATTTGCATGCGATGCGCTCCGGTTCGACAACGAACTCTTTCCGCTTGAGAAACTCCGCCCTCTTGCCGCTGTTCCACTGCCCGACCGGTCGCAGATAGCCAGAAACGCGCGAATACACTTCGGTCGCATGTCCACATCGGGGGCAGGCGGCATGCTCGCCCGCGATATATGCGTGCTCGGGGCAGACCGAAAACGTCGGCGTGAGGGTAAAGTACGGCAGGTGATAGTGCCGGCAAATGGTCCTGACAAGATTCCTGACCGTCGCATGATCTTCGACACGCTCCCCCGCAAAAATATGCACCACCGTGCCTCCGGTATATTTGGTCTGGAGGCGGTCCTGCAGATCGAGATATTCGAAGATGTCATCGGTATGGTTGACCGGCAGGTGGGTCGAATTGGTGTAGAACGGAGCTACGCCGCTGTCGTGTTGCGAGCCGTCGCTGTTTGCCGTAACGATGTCGGGGTATGTCCTCCGGTCTATCCGGGCGAGCCGATAACTGGTGCCCTCCGCTGGGGTTGCCTCGAGATTGTAATTGTTGCCGGTCTCCTCCTGAAACGCGACCAGTCGGTCACGGAGATAGTCCATGACGCTCAGGGAAAACTCCTGTCCAGCCTCAGAGGCGATGCTTTTGCCGAGGAGATTGAGGCATGCCTCGTTCATGCCGATCAGTCCGATCGTCGAGAAATGATTCTTCCAATAGCATCCGAAACGCTCGAAGATATCTCGCAAATAGTGCTTCGCGTACGGATACAGATTGCCGCGGGTGAACTTTTCCAGAACTTTCCGCTTGATCTCAAGACTCTCCTTCGCCAGAATCAAACGCCTCTCCAGAAGCGCGATGAATTCATTCCTGTCCTGTGCAAGATATCCGATACGCGGCATGTTGATCGTGACAACCCCAATGGAGCCGGTGAGCGGGTTCGACCCGAAGAGTCCGCCGCCGCGCTTCTGGAGCTCCCGGTTGTCCAGCCTCAGCCTGCAGCACATGGAGCGGGCATCCTCCGGATTCATGTCGGAATTGACGAAGTTTGAAAAATAGGGAACACCATAGCGGGCCGTCACCTTCCAGAGGATATCGAGGTCCGGGTTGTCCCAGTCAAAGTCCTTGGTTATATTGTAGGTCGGAATCGGAAAGGTGAATACCCGGCCGTTTGCGTCCCCCTCATACATCACCTCCAGAAATGCCCGGTTGAAGAGATTCATTTCCTGCTGGAACTCCCGGTAGGTTTCTACCTGCGGTCTGCCGCCGATGATGACCGGTTGATCGGCAAGCGGAGACGGCACCTCAAGATCAAGCGTCACATTGGTGAACGGCGTCTGGAAACCTACCCGCGTCGGAACGTTGATATTGAAGACGAATTCCTGCAACGCCTGCTTCACGTCGCGGTACGAGAGGCCGTCATGCCGGATAAAGGGCGCAAGCAGTGTGTCGAAATTCGAAAACGCCTGCGCTCCCGCAGCCTCTCCCTGCAGCGTATAGAAAAAGTTGACGATCTGCCCGAGAGCGCTCCTGAGGTGTTTCGCCGGTGCGCTGGCGACCTTGCCGGGCACGCCCCGGAACCCCTCGATGAGCAGTGCCTGCAGATCCCAGCCCACACAATAGACCGACAGCAGATTCAGGTCATGGATATGGAAGTCGCCATCACGGTGAGCTGCCCGGACCTCCGGCGGATAGATATTGTTGAGCCAGTAACTGCTGCTGATCTCCGAGGAAATATAGTTGTTGAGCCCCTGCAGTGAGTAAGCCATGTTGCTGTTTTCATTGACGCGCCAGTCATGCTGCTGCAGATACTGATCAACAAGGTCGATATTCGCCTTTGCGGCGGCTTCCCGAATGCGCGCGTGCTGATCACGATAGAGAATATATGCCTTGGCGGTCTTGCGGAAAGGAGAGGCGAGCAGCACTTCCTCGACGATATCCTGTATCGCCTCAACGGTCGGCGTCCGATCGCCGATGACCTGTTCAGCCATGCTCAGTACACGAAGCATGAGCCGGTCGGCAATCGCCGCATCGAATTCCCCCGTTGCCGCGCCTGCCTTCGCGATCGCAATGGTTATCTTGCCTGCATCAAACTGCACTTTCGTGCCGTCGCGCTTCTCAATAATCGTATACATGCTTGTCCTCCATTCTATTTTGTTCATCATCGTATCAATGCTGCAGGCTGCTGTATGGAATGCCGAATACCCGGCGGTAAAAAACATCCAGCTCTTTTTCGACGGTTGCCTTGCCGAATCTGTCGGGATATACCTGTGCAGCCATGATCAACGCCGCAGCTGCAGCGCGCGGGGAAAGCGTTGACCACAAGGGCGCCTTGAAGACCTGTCCGGTTTTGACTGCGCGGAGATGCCTCCACTGTGGATTCTTCAGAATGTCGTCGACACCGTATTTCGCGTTGCCCCAGATGAAAATTACATCCGGATTCCAGACGAGAATCTTCTCCATGGATACTTCAAGGTAACGCTGATGATATGCTGACGCAGGGTTCACCGCACCGATCGCCTTTAGCAAGTCGTCATACATGCCGGTGCCTCCGGCGACAATCGTCGGTTTTGAACTCAGCCAGAGCATGCGCTTCCGGCGATCAGGCGGGATTGACCGTATTTTTTTCTCGATCGTTCCAAACAACCGCTTTGATTCGCTGACCACGTGCTCCGCCCGCGCCTGTCTGCCGAAGACCTTGCCGTGATACCTGATGGCATCATGAAGCTCCTCGATGCTTTCAGGATGCACCGCTGCAACCGTCAGTCCGCGCTGCTCAATAAAACGTACCGTTTCGGGTTTGATCGCCCACGTGATCACCAGATCAGGTCGCGCCTTGAGAACCGCCTCGATGTTCACATCCATGCCGCTGCCGGCAGACCGATACTCACGCTCAATATTCGGACGTGCAGCGAGCATGAGATCGTTCCGGTACGCATGTCGGCCCACCCCGACCACCTGATCCCACAATCCGAGGGCCGGAATCATCTCATACGTCGAAAAAATGATCGCCCGCTTCACCGGAGCGTTCACCGTAACCGTCCGACCGAGATTGTCCTGCCAGGTTACCGGCGCAGCCTGTGCCCCTGCAGCGATCCCAAAAAACATCACTACGAATATCATCAGAAGGGCTGAGGTTCCACGCCTTTGTATTGAAATGATCCAGCCTCGAAAAACCGGCGGATCAGTGCTGATGAAAAAAACAGACATGCTTTTCATTCCTCCCTCGGGAATTGCATTGGATATACCGACTCGGACAGGTCTTCCGGCTCCGGGCAACCTACTCACCCGCCTTCCCATCCCGCTTTTCGGAGCGGAACAGTGGCTTATGATTGGGTTTTCGTTCCCGACACGGCTGCGGGGCAGCGGGAGATTTGCACTCCTCTTCCCTGGCGTCCAGTCAGTTCTGCAGCATTAGTTCACCACGAAAACGGTATCCGGCAACGCTCCTTTCCTCCATGGATTCATACGACTGAAATCGATGCCTATCATAAGCCTGAGCCAAGGCAAATGTCAACATATGCGGGGTTGTAAAACAGGAGGACACCATATATTGTGGCTCAAGCCAATCAATGTGGACCGAAGCAAAACTACTGTCCGATCGTGATTTCCCTCTTCTCCATCACCAGTTCGGTCAGCGTTTCGGCTTTCAGATCATCGATGGTATGGTAATCGGCACCAAGCTGTGCCGCCAGTAATGCGGCACGGTCGGTCGTTACGAAACGCCCCTTCTCCTCGGTATCGACAACCATGATGTCGATGCCCGTTCGCTCTCTCAAGAGCGCAGAGATATGCGCTACTTCATCTTCCGGTGCCATATCCGTAATGGTCTGGTTCGCCCGTCCGTCGGTGATCACAACCACGAGAAAACGCGTCTCGGGGCGCTTTCTGCCGACCCGCTCCAGGAGACGGTATGCTTCAAGCAGTCCAGCGCCGAGCGGGGTTTTGCCCCCGACCGGAATCTCGCGAAGCCGTCGCGCGGCATGCTCAACACTCGCAGTCGGCTCAAGCACGACCTCTGCGTGGTCCTTGCGAAAGACGATCATCGCAACCAGATCGCGCTTCTGATAGCAGTCGATCAGGAGCGACTGAACCGCACCTTTTGCGGCAACCATCCGTTTCTGCGCTCCCATCGATCCTGAACCGTCGACAACGAACAGGACCAGATGTCCCATTTTGCGTTCTTTCCGCTTGTAGCGGAAATCATCGTCGTTGATGACGACAACGTCAGTGCGATTGCGCACCTTCTGAAACGGAGCAGCAGCGCGAAGCGTCGCATCAATGGCGATATCGCGGCTCTGTCTGAATACGCTCTTGACATACCTGCCGCCGCGATTACGGGACCGCGTGCTCGTCCTGCGGCCTGAGGCAGCCCGCTCCAGCCGGTCTTTCCGGAAAAAAAGCCGCTTCATGCAGAACGGCTGTCCCACCGCAAAGACTTCCTCAGCCGACGGAGGCAATTCCTTCGGTAACGGTGGGTTTTCATCACGCTGATGATCGTCGGGTTCCGGCGGTGGATCCTGGAACTGTTCCTGGTCGCTCTGCGGCGGGGGAGGATCCTTCCGGTCAGGTTCATCAGGGGGTTCCTGGTTCTGCGATGGTGGAGGCATCGGTTGCAGTTCACGCTGCCGGTGCATGAGCACAAGCGGGGCGACACGCTCAATATCCTCACGAGATACCTCTCTTTTCCCATGAAGTGCCGCCTCTGCGCGTGCAGCTGCCAGAAGTGCAAGATCGGCGCGATGCCCCGCAACGTGATACTGCAGACAGAGCTCGGCAACGTATTCCAGCATCCGGTCGCGAACAACAACCTGAGGCAGGATCGTTCGTGCCTCCACAATCGCATCGGCAAGGGCTCGATCCTGATCAGTTTTCCGGATGCCGCAGGCCGATTTGATGATCTCAATCCGGGACTCCGCATCTTCGATACGATCAAGCCCGGCGCACATGCCAAAGCGGTCAAGCAGATGCGGTGTAATCTCACCTTCACCCGGACACAGCGTGGCAACAAGGATGAATGAAGAGGGATGGCGAAGGCTCATTCCCTCACGCTCGACAACATTTTCACCCCTTCCGTGCACTTCCATGACGAGTGCGACAATCTCGGGAGCGAGCAGATGGATATCGTCGATGAAAAGGACACCGCCATGGGCACGGGAAAAGAGTCCGGCCTGAAACTCACGCCTGCCCGCTCTCAGCGTCTCTTCGACAGCGATCGAGCCAAGCAGGGCATCTTCAGTCACATTCAGCGGCAGTTCGACAAACGGCGTTGCTGCGGGCAGGATTGAACGGAAAGCCCGCCCCAGCGTGGATTTCCCCGAGCCCTTTTCGCCGGCAAAGAGAACGCCGCCGCACCGTGGTTCGACCGCATTGAGCGCCAGTGCATGTTTCGCCGGAGCATGCCCGACAAATCCAGAACAGCTCATGCAGAAGCACCAAACAGCAGCGCCATCATGCCTGCGCGAGCGCTGCGGCGACCTTGTCCCGTCCGGCGCCGGCGTCTTCAAACGGCAGCCGCTTCAGGCGGTGCCGAAGCGCAAGCCACGAGGCATCCCTGATTTCGTCCGGACCAATGGTGCTCAGTCCCCGGAATGCCGCCAGGGCGCGCGCAGCTTTCATCATCACAATGTCTGCGCGGTGGCCGTCGAGGCTGAGCGCCGCTGTGACCGTAACGATCTTCTCGAGCACCCGATCATCCGTCGCAATCGATGCAAGCAGCTGCCGGGCGGACACAATCCGGGCGGCAAGGGCTTCCTGCTCATGAGCCCATGCTGAACAAAACGCTTCCGGGTCAGCATCAAACGACGATTTCCGCTTGAGTATCTCGACCCGCTGCTTTATATCCCGTAACGAGGTGACCGAAACACAGAGTCCGAACCGATCAAGAAGCTGGGGCCGCAGATCGCCCTCTTCCGGATTCATGGTGCCGACCAGCATGAACCGCGACGGATGAACGAACGAGATACCCTCACGTTCGACCGTATTGACCCCCATGGCCGCCGAATCGAGCAACAGATCCACAATATGGTCCTCAAGCAGGTTTACCTCGTCGACATACAGGAAATTCCTGTTCGCATCCGCGAGGATTCCGGGCTCGAATCGCTTCTCGCCGCGGCGGATCGCATGCTCGATATCGAGGGTGCCGACCAGCCGATCCTCGGTGACGCCGAGCGGGAGTTCGACCACCCGCATCTTCCTCGCTTCCCGATGCAGATGGCCGTCCCGCGCCAGCATCTCGCGGCAGTCGGAGCAGAGCATGCCGTCGGCATCACAGGCAAACGGACAATCCTTGACCGCATCCATTTCGGGAAGCAGTTCCGCAAGCGCCCGAACCGCGGTACTCTTGCCGGTCCCCTTTTCCCCCATGATCAGCAGCCCGCCGATTGACGGATCGATAACATTCAGGATCAGCGCCGTCTTCATCTCATCCTGATTCACCAAAGCGGCAAACGGGAATATCATCCCAGAACCTCCTCCATGCGTTTCTTCCATCCTTCCACGTCATCTTTCGACATGATGTCTATGGCGCCGCCCTGAAATTCACCCGTGATGTCGCCCATGCGCTCCTCGATCCAGCCCTCGATCTCGACATACAGTTCACGCAGCGCTTCGCGGACGTCGGGCGACGGATTCCAGAGGTTCCGTTCGACCGCTTCAACAAGCCTTCGGGCGATTTCTTCAAGCGCCCACGGATTATTCTCCTGAAAGAATTTCCGGTTCTCCTCGTTCATCAGGAAGGTTCTGGTAATGTCATCAAAGACCGAATCATCAACCGCCTTCGCAGTCGCCTGCCATCCATAGACACGTCCGACCCGCTTGCTGATCTCTCCGGCCCCCTTGTATCCGTGCTCTTTCATGCCTTCGATCCATTTCGGATTCAGAATCTTGCCGCGGGCAATCCGCCGCATCTCCTCGGTCAGCGTGCGGACCGACACGCGGTCCTGCTCCCGGGTATCACCGTAATAATTCTTTATTTCCCTGCCCGAGAGCACCCGCGCAGCATTGATCATGCCGCCATGCGTGCCGAAGTAGCAGCAGCACCCGGTCAGATCGTACTCGTCGGTAACCGCCTTGTTGAAGGTTACCTCTACTGTTTTGAGGTTCTCCTGAAGGCTCCTGTGCGCCGGGGCGCCGAAGACATTCCTTCCGTAGGCATAGCCGTTCCAGTAGAGAAAGACATCGGAAAGGTCCTTCTCGGTCTTCCATGCCGATGCATACACCGCAAGCTGCGTACCCGCCTGATAGGTGCCGGGCATACTGGCAAAGAGACGATACGTTGCCGTCCTCAATGCATCAGCGTCCAGAGGGGAAGCGCCGTTCAGGCGCTCAAGGGTATGCTGACGAACATGGTTCTGATCGGGAGGTTCATCAAGCATCGCAACTGTCTGGACGATCTCGTCCATCACATCGATTGCAGACGGAAAGTTGTCGCGGGTAATACCCGACACGCGGATCGTCACATCGATCCGCGGTCTGCCGAGTTCCGCAAGGGGAATGACGTCAAACCCCTTGAGCCGTCCATTACCACTCCAGAGGGGCTGTACCCCGAGCAGATACATCATCTGCGCCATGCCCTCTCCGTCAGCCCACATGATATCCGTGCACTGCCAGTAAAACGCGATCGTTTCAGGATAACGACCCTCTTCTTCGAGGTATTTGTCGAGCGTCTTCCGGGCCAGCTGTTTGCCAATCTCCCATGCAGACGGGGTCGGAATACGGTTGGGGTCGAGCGAGTAAAAATTGCGACCGGTCGGCAGGATGTCCGGTCGTCCGCGTGTGATCAGACCGGATGGCCCCGGCTCGACGTATCCGCCGTCAAGGCCGTTGAGCAGCGAACCGGTCTCATCCGTACGTTGGACACTTGCAATGATCTCCTGAATCTCCCGCTGCAGCCGATCGATGTGTCCTGAAAAATCAGCCGGAATACGATAGCGCTCTTCCAGCAGTGCGCCGAGCGTCGTGCCTTCAGTCACCAGCTTCCGACAGATGCGGTTGCATTCATCGTCGGCCCGCTCGCGGAGCTGTTCATCGCCGTGGGGCCCCTGCTGCATGATAAGTTGCATGAGGAGCCACCGGAGAGAACCTTCCGACGCGTCGAACCGCACGATGGCATGCAGAAAGTCACCGAGCTTCTCTCCTTCGGGCAGTGTGCCGAATATATGCATGCCCTTGGGAATATGCATATTCTTGAGCTGCTGCAGGGAATCATGCAGATCGCCAACATGATCCCTGAAATGGTCGTGCGTCAGCTCCTTGCCGTCCAGCAGATTCAGCGTCCTGGCCTGATCGATGATCATGTGCTGGATCGTATGCGCCCGCGCAGGCTCCACATCGCGATACCGCTCATATTCATCGAGCAGTTTTGCGAGCTGGTCGAGGTCGCCATACAGTTCACCCCTGACCATCACCGTCTGCATGTGATCTACCAGAACCGCTTTGCTCCGGCGTTTGGCAATAGTGCCTTCCGGAGGGTTGTCTGCATTATAAATGTAAAGATGCGGCATCGAGTCGAGGCAGATGTCCGGCAGGCAGGAAGCCGAAAGCCCGGTCGCCTTGCCCGGCAGGAACTCGACATTGCCGTGGGTGCCGACGTGGATGATCGCATCGACCCCGAAGTCGCGAGAAAGCCATTTATAGGTTGCGATGTATTGATGCGGCGGCGGCACATCAGGGTCATGGAGTATCTTGCAAACCTCCCCGTCACATCGTGCTCCGGCGCACCCACGCTTGGGCTGGGCACAGACGACCGCGTCACCATACTGCACGCCGGTAACGAGAATCTCGCCCTCATGCACCATCGCCGCGGGGATACCGTCCTTTTCCTCACCCGGAGGATTTCCCCACGCTCCCGAAATGCGCGCTCTGACCGTCTCCGGCAGTTCGTTGAACCAGAGCTCGTACCGTTCTTTCGGAATTCTTGCCAGAACCCCTCCCTTGCTCACTATCTCGTCCGTGGTCGTCCAGCGGAACTCCGAGATCGCCTTCCGGTTCATGATCGTGTCGATCAGCTCCTTGCCGTCAGCCGGCGGGTCAACGGCATATCCTTCCTGCTGCAGACGCTTCATGATGTCGGCAACACTTTGGAGTGTGTCGAGATGCGCGCCGCCGCCAACCGATGCCTCGACCGATACACAGGGATTGTTGTGCAGGATAAACGCCACCCGCTTGCCCCGGTTCGGCTTGCTGCGGAGCGAAAGCCATCGTTTCACCCGGTCTGAAAAACAGGTGATGCGATCGGCAATCTGCTCATATGCTTCTTCCTCAGGATTCGCCACCCCTCGCGAAGCGCCGATGATCATCGGCTCAATGACGCCTTCAAACTCCGGCATCGCAATGCTCCACGCTACCTGCTGGCCCAGACCGCCCGGATCATGCAGCCACTGTTCGGCATTCTTGTAATACGAGGTAACCGGACTGAAAAGCGGGATATTGAGACGCCTCATGATCTCAACCCCGGAAGGTGCATCCGCTGCCTTGATCTCACCGCGGGAGTTGGCAAGGAAAAAGCTGCTCAGCTTGATCACACCGCCGACACGGCAGGCATCGCCCTTGAGATAAAACCGTTCGATCACCTCGACACCGCCGAGATTCCCGATGCCGGGGTCCTTGAGTGGATAGAGAAATACCGGAATCACGCCAAACCCCCGGGACTCCAGTGCAGCAATCAGCGACCGCTCGATTTCGATATTGCGGGTAGCCCATGCAGAACGGGAATAAAGCACCCCGACATAGGTATCCGGAGATACGGAAAGATATCCGGAATACCATGCGAGGTAGGACTCCGTATCGGCAAACACCTCATCATGAGCCGGATGGAAAATGCCTTGCCATGCCATCTCCTCGGGTTCCGCGAAGCTGATCGCACGATCGAACAGGTGATGCATGAGAAACCGCAGCATGTTGGTGATATTCTTCTGCCCGTTATTGAGAATATATCGATATGCAGTCGCGACCAGTTCCGGCGGCAGCGTGGATAACGCCCAGAACGAAGGATCGCTGCCGATGACAACCACCGGCATGCGCCTGCGCAGCTCATGAATTGCGGGCTCCAGCTCAGTCCAGAAGCTGTCGTTGGTCCGGTAGAACAGAAGGAAGTCGGCATCACGAAGAGATGCTTTGGCTTCGTCGATCAATGCCGGTGCCGTATTGAGCTGTTTGGTCGAAAATGAGGTGAGCGACAGATTCAGTTCCCCGGCCGCCTCTTTTACCAGAGGCAGGTAATTTGACCACATGATGGTACAGATTTTCATGATACCCTCCAGCGGCTATTCACTGTAATTGCTGATAAGGCGGGAGCCTGCAATAAAGAATGCCAGCGCATAGGCGGCAAGCACCCCGAGAGAAAGCAGTCCTGCGGCATCGGGAATCGTCTGCCTGATCACAATATTGGTGTGGGTAAGCGGCAGCATATACACCAGATATTTCAGCAGTTCCGGCATCCGATCGACCGGAAAGAACGTACCGCTGAAGAACGCCATCGGCAGAATGAAGAAGTTGTTATAGGTAGAGGTGTCCTCATGCGATTTCGTGATCATGCCGACGATCACCCCAAGACAGGCGAACAGGAAACAATTCAGCAGCAGCGTCACCACAAAGAGCGGTGTGATGGAAAGATCCCGGGAGACGATGAACCCGACGATCAGGATCAAGGCCGATGCAAAAAGCCCCTTGACCATCCCGGCGAGTACTTCGCCGATCATGATGGACGACGGCCTGATCGGCGCCTGCACAAAGACCTGAAACGTCTTAAAGTAGAGGCGGTTCAGATTGAGGGCACTTGCAACCCACGTATATGAATTGTTCATCGAACTCATCGCAACCAGTCCCGGCAGGAGATAGGTCAGATAGTCGCTGCCCTGAATCTGGACATTCCTGCCGAGACCGAGACCGAAAGTCACCAGATAGATGATCGGCACGACCATGGCGGAAAACAGATAGCCAAGCTTCATGAGCTTGCGGCGGAACATCAGCATCTCGCGAAGGAAAACCGGATACCATTCGAAAAAACAGCTCAAGCCGCTCAAGCCGTTTGACCCGCGTAAACCGCTTAAATGGTTTGAACCGCTTGAACTGTTTAAACGGTTTGAGCTGTTTGCACGGTTCGAGCCGCTTAAATTGCTTGAGCTGTTTGAGCGGTTTACGCTGTCCTTTCTCATTCTATGCGGTCTCCCGTCAGCCTGATAAAGACATCTTCGAGATTGGACTTCCGGATCGTAACGCAGCACTCGCGTCCCTGCGCAGCAGCATGCGCCTCCTCACGGTTTCTGCAGATCTGCTGCATGAGCTTGCCTTCTCCGTTGACATATTCGACGACATACTCTCCGACCATCGACAACAGGTTGGCAGGGGTATCGAGCGCAATCAGCGTCCCTTTTGTCATGATACCGACGCGGTCGCACAATGCTTCCGCCTCTTCGATGTAGTGCGTTGTCAATATTACTGTCCGTCCGTCGATACGGGTCTTTCTGATCACATCCCACATCTGTCGGCGTATCTGCGGATCGAGTCCGATCGAAGGTTCATCGAGGAACAGGACCTTCGGATCACTCAGCAAAGCCCGTGCAATGAGCAGCCGCCGCTGCATGCCTCCGGAAAATTTATTGATCAGGCTGTCGCGCCGGTCCCACAGCTCGACGAGGTTCAGGCATGCTTCGATCTTGGTGCGGTAGTCGGATATGCCATGCAGCATGCTGTAGATCTGCAGATTCTCATACGCGGTCAGTTCCCGGTCAAGATTGTTTTCCTGCGGAACCACGCTGATACACCGTTTGATCTGCAGCTTGTCCGACGCAATCGAAAGTCCGTCAATGGTTGCGCTGCCGGCTGTCGGGCTGGCGAGCAGCGTCAGCATCTTGATGGTGGTCGTTTTTCCCGCACCGTTCGGGCCGAGCAGGCCGAAGACTTCACCGCCGCCGATCGAAAGCGAGAGATCATGCACCGCGCGTATGGTGCCGTACGTTTTTGCAAGACCGGTTATGGTGATCATGGCGAGACCTCATCCATCACTGCGCTCAATTGGGGACAGATAAACCCGATGCCGTTATTATGCACGACTTCGACCGGAATGCCATACATTGCGTGCAGATGCGAGGCGGTTATCACCTCGCGCGGAAGGCCCCGGTCCAGCACGCGGCCCTCCCGGATCAGGATGACCTGGTGGGAGAAAAGGAGCGCAAGGTTCGGATCATGAAGCGTCATGAGCGCAACCAGATTCCGCTCGGCGACGATCGATCGCACCTTTTCGAGCACCAGTATCTGGTTCCGGAAATCCAGATGCGAGATCGGTTCATCAAGAATGAGCACCGGCGTTTCCTGTGCAAGTGCGCGGGCGATCAACACCAGCTGACGCTCGCCGCCGCTGATTTTCGTATACGACCGATCCGCAAGGTGTTCGATGCCGACACGGCTGATTGCGGCACGGGCAGCATCGAGATCATGCTCCGAGGGTGCCGAGAACATCGCTACATGGCTCGCCCGGCCCATAAGCACAATATCGAAGACCGAGTATGGAAACGGCGGTTCATGATCCTGCGGAACGACGGCGAGGTATCGTGCCCGACGATGAGCCGCTTGTCCGCAAATGTTTTCTCCCTGAAAAGAGACCGATCCGGCATAGGGTTTCCAGAGCCCGACGATACAGCGAAAAAGCGTCGTCTTGCCCGAACCGTTCGGTCCGAGAATGGTGGTGATTTCGCCTGCCGCAGCATCAAAAGTGATACCGCTGATGATGTTTTGGGCGGCGTGGTGATGCCGAAATGATATGCCGTCGATGCGGAGCATTTATTTTCCCCAGCTCTCTTTGCCGCCGCGTTTCATCAGATAGACGAAAAAGGGCGCGCCGGTGATCGCAGTGATGATGCCGACCGGAATGTCGTAGTTCGTCAGATTGCGGGCAATGGTGTCCGCCACGATCATGAACGCTGCTCCGCCCGCCATGCTGAGCGGCACCAGTCTTCGATGATCCGGTCCGGCGATCATCCGGATCAGATGCGGCACCATCAGGCCGACCCACCCGATAATACCGCTGACCGAGACCGCAATGCTCACTACCAGTGTCGCAGCAGCAACAAATATGAGACGGTCACGCTTCACATTGATGCCGAGCGCCTTTGCCTCATCTTCCCCCATGCTCATGACGTTCAGCCGCCATCGCATGAAAAAAAGCGGGATCAGGCCGCAGCATATGCCGCCGCCCGCAATGCCAACCAGCTTCCAGTCCGCCAGCGAAAAGCTGCCCATCAGCCAGAAGACGATATTTTGCAGTTTCATCGGCTCCACCAGAAACTTCACAATCGAGACCATCGCCATGAAAAATGCTGACATGATAACGCCGGAGAGAATGAGCGGCAGGCGTGAAACCTCGCCCTGCGTCTTCGCCATGGAATATGCAAGAAACACCGCCAGGATTCCGAAGCCAAACGCCATGACCTGCACCGGCAGATGCGGCAGAAAACCGACCGTCAGGGCGCAGCCGAGCGCAGCCCCGGCCGAAATGCCAAGGATGTAGGGATCGACCAGTGGATTGCGGAAGATGCCCTGAAACGTCACCCCAGACACGGCAAGGGCGATGCCGACAAGGCCGGCGAGCAGTACACGGGGCAGGCGGATATCCCAGACAATCGCCTGTTCTGGAGAATCGAGCGCACCCCCGGCCAGCGAAAGCCCTTCGGCAAGCGCTTTGACGACCGCAAGCGGCGTCAGATTGTACGCGCCGGTAAAAAGCGCCGCCCACGCCGCGATAAACGGGGCGATCGCTATGGCGGCTGTTGTCAAAGGTTTAGCTTGCAAAGCCCTTCACCTTGCTGAACGGTACGCCGAACACCTTGCGATAGAAATGGTCGGCCGTTTCACCGATATTGACGTCGCGAAAACGCTCCGGATAGGTTCTGGCGGCCATCCAGAGCACCGCCGGAGCGAGCCGGGGCGACCAGGTCGACCACTCCGGAGCCTTGAACACGCGGCGCTCCCTGACCGCTTTCACAAAACGCCACTGCGGATTGTTCATCACATCGTCAGCCGAGTATTTGGCGTTGCCCCAGATGAAAATGACATCCGGGTTCCAGGCAATGATCTGCTCCATCGACACGTCCACATTCCGCTGCTGATAGACCGCTGCGGGATTGACGCCGCCGATCAGATTGATCACATCATTATTGACGCCGATTGCGCAGGCGACCGAGGTCGGACGCGAGCCGAGCCAGAGAACCTTCCGCTTTTTCTCCACCGGGATGCCGGCTACCCGTGTTCGCACCATCGCAAACGATTTCTCCATTTCGGCTAGAACCTCCTGAGCCCGCTTTTTCCTGTTGAAGACCGTGCCGTGAAAACGGATAACCTCATACAGTTCCTCAATGCTCTCCGGATAGATCGAATAGACCTTCAGCCCCTTCTGCTCCATGTAGGTGATATTTTCCGGACGCGCTGTCCAGGTGACCACAAGCTCCGGCTTCAGCTTCATCAGCGCTTCCATGTTGATATCGGTCCCGCCGCCGGCAGACGGAATCGTGCGGGCAATATCGGGTTTTGCTGCTTTCATGAGATCGTTGTCATAGGCAAAGCGTGCGATACCGACCGCCTGGTCCCAGAGATCGAGCGCCGGCACAAGCTCGTAGGTCTGAAAAAAGACCGCCCGTTTGACCGGCACCTGAATCCTCAGTTCGCGACCGAGTTTGTCCCTGGCTGTAATGGTCTCGCCACTCGCACTGGCGGCAAGCAGGAACAGAACCATCGCGCAGCAGAAAACCATGCACGCGATTCTTCCCGCTGTTGCCATGACATTTCTCCCCGGATGCAAGTCGCGTATCCTTCCTAGAAATTCAGTGTCAGTTCCGTATACCATGAACGCCCTGGTGTTTTGTAGTACGCAAAATAGTTGCGGTTGAAGAGATTGTCGATCGCCAGCGACAACGTCGCAGTCTTGCATGCTTTGTAGGAAAGCTTCGTGTTCACCACAAAATACGGATCATATGAGGTCCAGACACCGTTCACAATGTCACTGTTATCATCACTTGCATACCGCTTGCTCACATAATTGCCCGTGATGGAATAGAGGAAAGGACCTTTTTCGATCTCCAGTCCGACGTTATACATGCGGCGTGGCACCTGCGTCAGGTACTTTCCTTCCGATGCCGGGCTAGCAGTGTTTTCCTTGATCTTCGCGTCGGTAAACGTGGCGTTGGCAAACAGGCGGAGCCACTCGATTCGCTGCTCGATCTCTGCAACGACACCCCGGCTTTCGGCCTTGCCGGCATTGATATACTCCTGCTGGGTATCCGATATCTTTTTTCTGTAAATAAGGTTTTTGAGATAATTCTCGAAGTAGGTCGCTTTCACCTTCGCTCCCTTCCAGAGCCCCTGCTCGGCACTGAAGTCCCAGCTGACCGCGGTTTCCGGCTTCAGGTCCGGGTTGCCGTAATAGGTAATGCCGGTCGAAGAAGTCCATGTCCGGTAGAGTTCATAGACGGTCGGTGCCCGAAACGCCTTGCCGACAGACGAACGGAGTGTTGTGGAATCAAACGGTTTATAGACAAGCGCGAACTTGGGGCTGAATGATGACGCCGAACGTGAATCATAGCTCTTGGGATATCCGGCAGAACCGATCTGGTTGGCATAGCCGTCTTCGGTCGACCACCAGTCCTGCCGGAAGCCCAGATATGCGGTGAGGTTACTCAGGATGCTGTATTCGTCCTGGACAAAAACAGCATAGGACGTGTCTTTTCCGCCTGCAGTATATGTCAGCGATGTCCGGGAAGTCTCGTCTTTCCAGTTTGTAATATCATACTCGGAATTGTCGGCCTTGCCATGTTTGAACGATCCTCCAACCGTGAGGATATTGTTTGCAGCCAGCGGAATGGTGACCTGGAGATCGCTGAAATAGCTCCTGGCCGGCGTGCTCGAAACCTTTCCCCATCCGCCGTCAATGGTTGCATAGCCAGGCGTCTTTGACGAACTCGGCGTCGTGTACCAGTCCCGATAGGTATCCAGCACACCCGCGTTCAGCTTCGCCTTCACATCGCTGATCGCTGTTTCGAACGACAGTGAGTATCGGGCGATTTCCGTTCCGCCGTTGCCGCTCACAAAACTGTTTTCGCGCACGGCATTGTTGTTATAGCTATAAACCAGCGTCGAGCTGAGTTTTTGCCTCCACACCTCCGGCAAAGATATTTGCAAATAGGTGTGCGGTTCATCCCGGTTGTATTCGTATCGGGTCCTTTCGTATGAGGCCGTCAGTTTCGTCACTTTCGAGAAATCGTAGCTTGCTCTGGCGGAAATTGCATCGTCCCACCAGCGGTTGTCGCCCTTGTCGCCGATCACGTAGCGGTTATTCCCCTTGTTGTCGGTGGTCCAGTACCAGCCTTTGATGGCATTCGTTGGCACCGTTTTGCCTTTTTGCTTCAGGAGATTTACATTGTCCGGCATGGTGCTCTGTACATTCAGATCGGTCGCAAAGCCGTTGGTCTGCTGATACCCGTAGCTGACGAAAAGGCTGAGCGCATTGAACAGACGGTCGCCATAGGACAAATAGACCTTGCGGAGATCGTCCATCGCCGTTCCGCGATACTGACTGGTGCCATAACCGGTTTTCATGGTAGCCTCGCGCTTTTCGGGCATTTTCGTGATGATATTGACCACGCCGCCAATGGCGTTGCCACCATACAGGCTCGAAAACGGCCCCTCGACCACCTCGATCCGTTCAATATCATCCACTGACATACCACCCCATGTGACATTACCGGTATATGAATCGTTCATGACCATGCCGTCTTTCAGGATGAGCGTCCGTTTTGCATCAGGGATGCCGCGAAGCGTAATGCTCGAGAGGGTGTCCATCAGGCCCTTGCCTCGCCGGTCGTACACGCCGGGAACATACTTCAACGCCTCGTCCACCGTCCTGACATTGCGTTTTTCGATCTCTCTTCTGGTCACGACGTGCGCGTCACCGGGGACATTATCGAGGCTCTTCTCAGAACGCGTGGCCGTCACCACCACCTCATCAAGCCGTGCGTCCGGCGCTTTTGGCTCCGCCGCAGCCGGTATCTCCGTGCTCTCCTCCGGCGAGGCCGG
>JAAYUK010000017.1 GCA_012517735.1 Nitrospiraceae bacterium | reverse complement strand
GAGCCGGACTGACGCATCGCCTGGGTTGCCCGGTTGAACTGGGTCTCCCAGTAATCCGTGCCGCCGACCATGGCCCGAATCCGTCCGGTGCGGTAATCGATGGCGACCAGCGCGGCCTGCACTCCCTTTTTGACCCGCTTTTCCATCTCGGCGATTCCGTGCCGCACTGCATGCTCGGCATGCTTCTGGAGGTCGGCGTCGATCGTCGAGTATATTTTCATCCCCGAAACATAGATCTTGTCTCCATACTTTCCTTCAAGCTGATTCCGGAGATACTCCACAAAATACGGCGCCTCATATTTCCGGTAATGCGGCTTCGGTGGAAGGGGATCGGCAATTGCCTTGTCATAGTCCTCTTTTTTTATGTAGCCAAGTTCGAACATGCTGTGCAGCACAAGATTACGACGGATCTTCGCTTTTTCCGGATTACGGAACGGGGAGTGCAGTGAGGGTGCTTTGGGCAGGCCGGCAATCAACGCGGCCTCGCTGAGCGACAACTCGCTGACGGACTTGCCGAAGTAGGTCTGCGCAGCCGCTTCGATGCCGTAAGCGCGCGTGCCGAAATACGCCTGGTTCATGTACATGCCGAGGATTTCATCCTTCGTGTAGCGTTTTTCGATCTGCATCGCAAGCACTACTTCCTTGAGCTTGCGGGCGATGCTTTTTTCGGGCCGGAGGAACAGCATCTTCGTCAGTTGCTGGGTAATCGTGCTGCCGCCCTCAACGATTTTCCCCGCTGCGATATCTTTGTATAAGGCCCTCACAATACCGATGACGTCAATACCGGGATGTAAATAGAACCGCTGATCCTCGATTGCCACAAAAGCCTGTTTTACGCGCAACGGAATCTGATGATGCGGAATATAGTTGCGCCGCTCATAAAAAAACTCGGCAATCACTTTGTTGTCTGCAGAATAGACCCGGGAGGATTCAATCGGCCGGTACGACTCCAGCGTTCTGATCTCGGGGAGATCGGACATCGACCAATACACCAGCCCGGCACCAATGCCAAGCAGCACGCCGAGAACTGACAGAAGCAGCAGCACTTTCCAATTCGTGAACAACGACATGCGTTATTATAGCAGGAGCGGCCTGCATGCTGAGCCGGATGGCCGCTGAACGGGGTGCGGAGCGCGATCAGGATTTGATCCCTCCGCGCAGTACCTTTTGCTATAGTAAAGAATGCAGCCCGACCTCACCAGCGTGCCGGCCAATCCCGGCGTCTATATCTTCAAGGACCGCAAGGAGAAGGTCCTCTATGTCGGCAAGGCAAAAAACCTGAGGAACCGCCTGCGCAGTTATTTCCAGCAGTCAGCCGATCTTGACCGGCGGAAATCGCGCATGGTGAAGATGATCCGCGATTTTTCGTTTATCGTCACCGGAAATGAACTTGAGGCCTTCATTCTCGAAGCAACGCTCATCAAGCAGCACAAACCTCCGTACAACATCGTGCTGCGCGACGACAAAAGCTACCCCTACATCATGATCACCACAAGCGAAGAGTGGCCGACCGTGCAGGTCGTCCGTCGCATCAGGAAAGACGGCAACCGGTATTTCGGCCCGTATGTCCCGGCACAGGCGATGTGGGAGGCGATCGACTTCATCCGCCGCACCTTTGCAATCAGGGCGTGCCGGCAGCCTCTCGACAGACCGATGCGGCCCTGCATTCAGCACCAGATCAAGCGATGCTCCGCTCCGTGCGCTGGATTGATCGATCAGGAATCATACCGGAAAATTGTCGATGAGGTCATCCTCTTTCTGCAGGGAGAGCGGCAGGGGTTGCTGGAGCGTATCGAAGAGCGGATGCACCGGCTTGCTGCCGACCTGCAGTTTGAGGAAGCAGCAAAGCTGCGTGACCGGCTCACCCTGCTGCACAAGGCATTTGAGGCACAGAAAGTGATTGCGCCCGAGCTGGGCGATCTCGATGTGATCGGCCTGCAGGCAGGCGATGCGGAAGCGGCAGCAAAAATCGCCGTTGCGATCCTGTTTGTCCGCAACGGTGTGCTGATCGGCATGCGCGAGTATGTGCTCGACAATCCCATCAGCATCCGCGCGGCGGATATTCTCCGCGACATCATCCAGGGCTTTTACGCCAAGGATATCCTGCCGCCCCCGCGCATCGTCACCCCTGCCTTGCCCGACAGCCACAAGGTGCTGACCAGCTGGCTCGCTGGTCTCCGGGGAGAGCGTGTGCTCATTCAGACTCCGAAGGACGGAAAAATAAAGGAACTCGTCGGGATGGCCACCGAAAACGCGCGCCTCGCGCTCCGGAGGAAGGCGCGGAAAATGGCCGACAACCTCCCCATCGAACTGCAGGAACGCTTTGGGCTCATGAACGCTCCCCAGAGCATCGGCGCGTTCGACGTCTCGACCATTCAGGGGAGCGAATCGGTCGGGGCGTTTGTCTATGCCGAACATGGCGACTTCAGGAAAGAATACTACCGGCACCTCAAAATCAGGGGGGTGCCGGGCGTTGACGACTATGCGATGATGCGGGAGACCGTCGAGCGCACCCTCCTGAACCTTGATGAGAAAATTCCGGACCTTATCATGATTGATGGGGGCCCTGGGCAGCTCGATATCGCCCGCCGTGTGCTCCAAGACCTCGGAATCGATCGCGACCTGATCAGTCTAGCAAAAAAGCCGGACCGGGTATTTCTGACCAGCGGCAGATCGATCGATGTCACGGATGCGTCGAGGTCTTCCCTGTTTGTGCGCAAGATCCGGGACGAAGTGCACCGTTTCGCGATCACGTATCATCGGAAGTTGCGGGACAAACGGCTGACCGAGTCGCTGCTGGAGCAGATACCGGGCGTCGGCAGGCAGCGAAGACTGGACCTGCTCCGTCAATTCGGCGGGCTCGACAATATCCGAAAAGCGTCGAGAGATGATATTATGAAGATCAGGGGCATCAACCGGGCTCTTGCCGAGCGCATCCTGAACGAACTCAACCGCAAGGAGAATGCATAGATGAATATTTTTGTATCCGGCTCCATGGCGTATGACCGAATCATGGATTTCCCGGGCCGCTTTTCCGATCACATCATGCCGGATAAAATCCATATCCTGAATGTCTGTTTTACGGTCAACGGCATGCAGGAAAAACTCGGCGGGACGGCGGGGAATATAGCCTATACGCTCGCATTGCTGGGCGAAAAACCGACACTGGTCGCCACGATCGGAAAGGATTATGCAACCTATTTTGCCTGGCTGGACCAGAACGGCATTGCTACCGACAGCCTCACGATCGTGCCGGAAGAGTTTACCGCGGGGGCATATATCACAACCGACCAGTCCGACAACCAGATAACCGGATTCAACCCCGGAGCTATGAAGTACCGGGCACGCTACGACTTTTCGGCGGTTGATCCGAAACAGTCAATCGGCATCATTGCTGCCGGCAACCTCCAGGACATGGCGGAGTATGCAGCGATTTATCGGGAGCGCGGAATTCCGTTCATCTGCGATCCGGGCCAGTCGCTTACTGCGTGGGACGGCACTGCCCTCAGGCAGTGGATTGCGGGGGCCGCAATCCTGATCACCAACGACTATGAGCTTGAGCTGGTCATGAAGATGACCGGGATGACGCGCCCGGAACTGCTTGAGCACACTGGGGCGATCATTACCACGCTCGGAGAAAAAGGCTCTGTCATCATCACCCGGGATGGCGAAGTTTCTGTGCCGGTGTCTCCGGTCACCACGGTCGTTGATCCCACAGGGGCAGGAGACGCATACCGCGCCGGACTGATCAAGGGCATCATCATGAAAAAACCGCTTGACGTTGCCGCCCGGATGGGAGCGGTCGCCTCGGCATATGCGATTGAAAACTACGGAACCCAGGAGCATCGCTTCGGCTGGGCAGATTTCGCCCTGCGTTATCAGAAGAGTTTCGGCGCAACGCTTGAGTGACATCCGCCGTCATTCATGATTTCATGAAGAGCTTTTTCAGAGGAGTTGCACATGGATGCATTGCAGAAAAAAATTTCCCTTGCCGATGTCCAGATTCCGGGATTGCCGGATACGACCGCCCAGATCATCGCAGCACTGGAAGATGATCTGTGTTCGGTCACAAAACTGGAAGAGGTGATCCTGAGGGATCCCGCACTTACTGCCGAAGTGCTCAAGATCGTCAATGCCCCCTATTATCAATCCGGCAGATCCGGCAAGCCGGTGAGTTCAGTTGCCGATACCATCATGTTCATCGGCATGGGCAATCTGGTGACGCTCGTCTCGATCGCCTCGCTCACCCATCAGTGCGCGGCCGGGAGACTCGATCGCGATATCATCCGCCATCTTCTTGCCGTTTCTTCCGCAGCGGCATTGCTCGCGGAACAGACGAAAAAACTCCGGGTCCGCCGTGAGGTTGCTGTTGTTGCCGGCTTGCTGCACGATATTGGCATCATGGTCCTGCTTGATCGTCTGCCGGGAGAATATCAGGCGCTCAGAAACCGCGTCACTGCAACGGGCGTGCCGCTTGCTGGTGCAGAGCTGGAGTCGCTCGGTTTTACCCACTGTTCGGTCGGCGCCATGCTTGCCGAACGATGGCATTTCCCGCCGATCTATCGCTTTGTGCTGGAACACCATCACGACGAAGGGATTCCGGCAGAGATCAGGGAGTCGGAAGCGCTCTGCCTGCTGGTTCGTCTGGCCGACAAACTGGTTCTCGATGCCGGGATCGGCAGCGAAGGCGCCCCGGAAGTTGATGAAGCGCAGATTTGTACCGTTCTCGGCATCGACGGGAAAGCGCTGGAAGAGATCAAAAAGCAGGTTGCGGGAATGACCGGCATCGAAATATAGCGATCGACGGTTCTGCAAACGGAAATGTGCCGCTTCGCCGAATACATCCGCTCTGTTGCCAGTCCAGCCAGGCTTGGAGCGTTATTGGATCGAATCCAATAACTTTTTTGGGTTAATAATCAGACGATTTCGGTGACTTGATATACTGCTCCCAGACACTGAACAGCTCCCGCGTTGCACGGATGTCGCGGGCACAGTACCGGGCAATATCGATATGCCTGCCTGCATGAAACAAATCCTTCACATCTGCCCCGGATATGCCTTCTTCCTTGGAGCTCTTGATAGCGAATGCCCGGCACCACATATCGAGGCTGAAGCGGCGTTTCAACGCCCCGTAAAAGGTGAGCTGGTCGCACAGGTCGATATGGGTTGTATAGTAACGATTCGGCATGAGATCCCGTGACGGCTTGATGCGGTTGACTGCTGAGCGAATCAGGATAAACGGGCAGTCGAACGTACGGCCGTTGAAGGTCACAAACTGTCCGCACGATGCGATCGCTTTCCAGAATTTCTGGAGGATTTCG
>JAAYUK010000168.1 GCA_012517735.1 Nitrospiraceae bacterium | reverse complement strand
GGCTTTACCGTCGGGGTGGTTGATGAGAAGGCTGTTATTGATGGCCGCTCGATAAAGCCTGGGGATGCAATTATCGGAATTGCATCGTCCGGATTGCACAGCAACGGATACTCGCTTGCCAGAAAAGTCCTGCTCGAACATGCAAAAATTGCACTGAACAAGAAGGTTCCTGAACTGAAAACAACCTTGGGGGATGCATTGCTCCACCCGACCCGTATTTATGTCAGGGCAATCGATATGCTGAAAAATAAGATAAAAATCAAAGGGATGGCTCATATTACCGGCGGCGGGTTGCCGGGGAATGTGCCTCGTATGCTCCCTTCAGGGGTCTGCGCCACGGTTTTTGATCAGTGCTGGGATGTGCCTCCCATCTTTTCGCTGATCCAGAAACTCGGCAACGTACCGGATGATGACATGAAAAAAACGTTCAATATGGGAATCGGATATGTTATAGTAGTCGCATCCAAGGATGCCGATGCAGCTCTTGTGCTTCTGAACAATTCCGGATATGCTGCCACGCAGATCGGCTTTATCGAAAAGAGGGGGAAGACGCGTTTTCTCTATGTATAAGGTAAAGCGATTCATCAGGAAGCTCTTCACGCCGGTCAGTATCATGATGGTTCCGCATGACAGCAAGCGCACCATCAATTTCCGTGTGCCGTCCATCGGCATCATGCTTTCCGTGTTTCTCTGGTGCGCGGGGACGCTCTATGTGCTGAGCGCCGCGGTCGATACGATCGAATATTATCAGATGAAGAACAAGGTCAACTTTTATTCCGCCCAGTTCTCCGAGCTTCAGAAGGCGATGACCATGATCAAGAAGGCTGATCATGAGTTCCGCCGTCTGCTTTCTTTCGGAAACAAGGAAGAATTGCTTGAAAATGTCGATGCAAAAAAAACGATCGATGATGCGGGTTCTCTCAATATGGATCAGATTCGTGCGGAGATCCAGAAGACCGTTGATACCGTTACGTCCGTGAGCGATTATCTCAAGCAGCAGAAGGACCGGCACGTCGCCATGCCGAAAGGGTGGCCTGTTGTCGGGCGGGTAACCTCATCGTTCGGGTATCGGCAGGATCCGAAGATGGGTGGTCGTGAATTCCATGCCGGCATGGATATTTCGGTGCCCAAGGGTACGCCGGTCAAGGCGACGGCTGACGGTGTGGTCAGCTTTTCCGGCTGGAGCTCCGGCAACGGCAATCTGGTGGCGATTGAGCATGGTGCCGGCTTTACAACGCTCTTTGCTCACAATTCTGAAAACAAGGTGGCGGTTGGTGATCGCGTCAAACGCGGTGACGTTATCGCATTGGCAGGGTCAACCGGCTATTCAACCGGATCGCATGTGCATTACGAGGTTTGGGTGGACGGCAAGGCTGTTAATCCTGCTGATTACATTGGGGAGGAAAAGCGTGTTTCTCAGGCAAAGTAGCTCAGGCAAGATGGAGTCGATGATCGGCGCAAAATCGTGCATTGAAGGCAATATCGTCGTTGAAGGAACGCTTCGTATTGATGGAAAGATTACCGGTTCGGTGAAGGCGGATTCAGTCATATTGAGTGAAAGTGCCGCAATTCTCGGAGATGTGACCGTGAAGAGCGCCATCATCGGCGGACGGATTGATGGCAATGTGCAGGCGCAGGAATTTGTGGAGATCAAGCCGTCAGGCAAGCTGTTCGGAGATATTCACTCGCGCAAGCTTTCTGTTGCCGAAGGTGGTATCTTTGAGGGACGTTCGCATGTGCATCGTGATGAGGATGCGAGCAATGTGATCGATTTCCGGGCGCGCGAGTCCGCATCCTCCTGAACTTGCGCGTAGTGTGGTGACCATACAAAAAGCCCCCGCGATACCGCGGGGGCTTTTTGTATGGTCTATTGCTGTGTTTTTTTGCGTGTTGTTCTGCTACTCCTGAATGTCACTGCCTTGTTGCAGGTCAACAGCAGTTTCCATCTGCTCCTCAGGCAATAACCGTTTTGCACCGATATAGCGGGACACATAATACGGATGCTCAAGACTGTCGATCGTTACCCGCTTGGTTTTGGATGATGCATGAATGAAGAGATTGTTACCGAGATAGATGCCGACGTGCGAAGGAAATCTGGCGTACGTCTGGAAAAAGACAAGGTCTCCGACGGCCAGCTCTTTTTTATCGACCTTTTCGCCGACCGTAAACTGTTCGCGGGCGCTGCGCGGCAGATTAATGCCGGCAATGCTGAATACCTTCTGGACATACGACGAGCAGTCCACTCCGGAAACCCCGTTCGCCCCGAATTTATACGGCAGGTGAAGCATTTTCTTGGCAAAGAGCATAAGGCGGTCTTTTACGTCCATGTCCGCAACTTCTTCGGACTTGGAGAGTTCTTTTACCTGCTGAATCTTTGACGAAGCAATGACCGGAGTTGTCTTCGGGTCATACGGCAGCTTTTCCGCACGCTCTTCACCCTGTTCCACCTGGGCCTCGCGAACCGGTGCCGCCTTTTTTGCGACGATCAGTTTCTGGTTGAGCTTGAGCTTGTTATTGGGCAATCCATTCATGGATTTGATCGCATCAGGCGTTGTGTTGAACTGCTTTGCAATCTTGGCAAGGCTGTCGCCTTTTTTTACCGTATAATGCTGTTCAGTCTTCGTGCTGGCCGACTCCGCCGTCTTCCCCTTGCGGGACGATTCAGATGATGCGGACGAAGCCTTTCCCTTTTCAGGTATGACGATTTTGTCGCCAATAGAGAGCTTTGTTGAGGAGAGATTGTTTGCGGCCTTCAGTTCGGGGAGGGATACGTGGTATCGCTTTGAAATTTTCTGCAGCGTATCCCCTTTTTGTACGGTGTGTACCGTCTTTGCGTCAGCATGAGAAAAACTCCCCATGAAGAGCAGAGACAAAAGGGACAGCGCGACAAGCCAATTTCTCATCGCCACCTCCACAGCTTTTTTGTCCTACGCTGCCTCGTCCCGAAGAATATCCGGGATCGGCGGCAGTTCGCTCAGACTCGAAAGTCCGAAATACTGCAAAAAGTCTTTTGTTGTCGCATACAGAAAAGGACGGCCTGGGGCCTCCTTTTTGCCGACAATTTTGATCAAACGCTTTTCCAGAAGCGTTTTGACCGCACCGTCAGAGTTTACCCCACGGAGCTGGTCGATTTCAACCCTTGTAATAGGTTGTTTATAGGCAATTATTGCGAGTGTTTCCAGCGCAGGCTGGGAAAGCTTGTTGCTGACATGCACATTTTTGAATCGTTTTACCCACTGGCCGGTTTCCGGATGGGTGATGAGCTGAAAGCTTTCCTCAATCTGACGGATCATCAGGCCTGATGAACGTCGGGAATATTCACCAGCAAGCTCTTGCAGCAGCGCAGAAACTTCTTTTTCAGGTATATCAGTGCTTTTTGCAAGAGCAGAGGCTGAAACCGGTTCTCCAGCAACGAAAAGCAACGACTCGAGAATCGCTTTTCTTTGAGCAGCAATGATCGCATCGTCTTTCTGTGCTTCAAAATCAGTCTGCACGCGGTCCTGCTGATTTTCCATGGTGCTTAGTATAGCAAAATCAACCCATAAATGCAAAAAGAAAAACATGGTATAGTTATATCGACATCATGACTGATACGTTTCTCATAATCATTACGGTCGGTATCCTCCTGATTGTCCTCGCCATTGCGCTGGTGCTTCTGCCGCGGACACTCAGGGAGAAGGAGCAGCCGCAGCGTGTGACCGAGATGGATATGGTGCTGTCGTCGTTCCAGACCATGGGCAATGAGCTGAAAGCGCTCAAAGAGCAATTGGTTGTCAAGGAGCGGCTTGCAGCACTGGGGGAGATTTCTGCGGGCATCGCCCATGAGTTCCGCAATCCCATGAGTGTCATTTCAGGATACGCAAAGCTGCTCTCAAAGAGCTTTCCCGAAGGGGATGAGCGCCGGGAACTGGTGGACGGCATTCAGCGGGAGATAGACGGCATGAATGCCGTCATGACGGAATTGCTCGGATTTTCCCGTTCTGAACCGATCCGGAAAACATCGATTTCCCTCCGGTCATTTCTTGACGAAATGGTGCGCAGCTTTGACGAAAAAGATCGAATCAGCATAGATTTGACGGGAGATTTGTTGTGTGACGGCGACGCAACATTATTACGTCAGGCCATGCGAAATCTCATCAAAAATGCGCTTGAAGCAGGGGCTGGCGAGGTGAGAGTCAATGCGCGATCGGGGGAAGTGTCCGGGCGGCGCAGCGTCTGCATTACTGTCCAGGATAATGGGCCCGGTCTTGATGAAGCTGAACTGAGCAGGATCTTTACCCCGTTTTACACCACAAAGGCTGACGGCACAGGGATCGGGCTTGCTCTTGTCCAGAAGATTGTCTTGGCACACGGAGGCTCCATTACGGTAGAGAGCACGAAGGGCGGCGGAGCGCTCTTCCGCCTGGAGCTGCCGTGCGAAGGTTCATGAAGAGGGAGGATTTCTGAATACGATTCTGGTTGTTGACGACAAAAAAAGCATGGTGGACATGCTCAAACGCTCTTTTGCCGCAGCGGGATACTCGGTCGAAACCGCTCACAATGTAAAAGACGCTCAAAAGGCATTCAACTCTGCTGCCGAGCTCGATGCGGTGGTGACCGACCTGAAACTGCCCGATGGTGATGGTCTGCAAATCCTTGCCGCAGCCCGGGAGCGTTCTCCGCTTCTGCCGGTTGTTGTCATGACTGCCCATGGGACGATCGAAAACGCCGTCAGCGCGGTAAAACAGGGGGCATACGATTTTATCGCGAAGCCGTTCGATCCGGATCACCTCATCCTGATTGTGGCTCGGGCACTCAGCGAAAGCGGATCACGCCGGGAAAACATCGTTCTGAAAAAAGAGTTCTCCCGCTATCTCCGCATGCCTGAGCTGGTTGGGGAGAGCCCTCAGTGGCTGGGCGTTATCGAGAGCGCCAGAAAAGTTGCTCCCCTCAAGACCACGGCGCTTATTCTCGGCGAAAGCGGCACCGGCAAGGAATTGATTGCGCGGGCCATCCATTTTTTCAGTCCGCGTGCTGAGCAGCCGTTTATCGCCGTAAACTGTGCTGCAATCCCGAAGGATCT
>JAAYUK010000167.1 GCA_012517735.1 Nitrospiraceae bacterium | reverse complement strand
ATCCCCAGTGCCGGCGGTGTTTTAATCTTTGCCGCTGGTACATGGTACAATGCCCTATCTGCTGAAAAGGACGGACAGCGACCGATGCATGACATGATCACCGACTATCTGGTTATCGGCAGCGGCATTGCGGGACTTCGGGCGGCCGTGGAGCTTGCCCGTCACGGTAAGGTCATCGTCGCAACCAAGGACATACCGACCGAGAGCAATACCGAATACGCGCAGGGGGGCGTTGCCGTGGCCTTGAGCGATGAAGACCGGGTGGGCATCCATTTCGAGGATACCATCAACGCCGGCGACGGTCTGTGCAATGAGGCCGCAGTCGGGGTCCTCGTGCAGGAGGGGCCAGACCGGATTCTCGAAATGATCGAGTGGGGAACCACGTTCGACAAGGAGAATGCGAAGCTCGTCTTTTCGATGGAGGCGGCGCATTCCCGCAAACGGATTCTCCATGCAGACGGAGATTCGACCGGGAGGGAACTTGAACGCACGCTGATCAGCAAGGTCATGTCGCTGAAGACGGTCGAGCGTCTGCCGTTCAGCATGGCGCTGGATCTCATCGTTGAAGACGGGGTCTGCCGGGGAGCCTATATCCTTCGCGAGGGCGAGATATCGGCAATTTATGCAAAAGCGGTTGTCCTCTCGACCGGCGGAGCCGGACAGGTATTTTCCCGGACGACCAATCCACAGGTGGCGACCGGCGATGGAATCGCAATTGCCTGGCGTGCGGGGGCGGTGCTTGAAGATATGGAGTTTGTCCAGTTTCATCCGACAGCATTGTTTGCGTCCGCAGCGCCCCAGTTTTTATTGAGTGAGGCCATGCGTGGTGAGGGGGCCATTCTTCTTGACGTCAAGAAACAGCCGTTCATGAAGGAGTACCACCCCATGGCGGAGCTTGCCCCGCGCGATGTTGTCTCACGGGCGATCATATCGCGCATGGTCCAGACAAACAGCTCATACGTCTATCTTGACCTTACCCATATGGATGGAGATTTCATCAAACGCCGTTTCCCGCGGATTTACACCACCTGCCTGAAGTATGACCTCGACATTACCAGGTATCCGATCCCCGTTTCGCCCGCTGCGCATTATCTCATGGGGGGAGTGAAGACCGATTTGCACGGGGCCACGAATATTCGCGGCCTTTACGCAGCGGGTGAAGTGGCATGCACCGGTGTTCATGGAGCGAACCGCCTGGCAAGCAACAGCCTGCTGGAAGGACTGGTGTTCGGCTATCGCGCGGGATGTGCCGCCGCTGCGCACGGAGCGGAGGGGTTCCGCCTTCAGCGTCTTGGCTCCCCGTCTCCCGACGGCGCAGAGGCGGATTATGCCACGCTTGAGGAAATCCGGACGACCATACGCAGGGTCATGTGGGAACAGGTCGGCATTATCCGGTGTGGAAAATCGCTTCAGACGGCGCATGATGAGCTTGCCCGCTGGCAGGGCATCATGGAGAGCCATTTTGTCACCCGGCGCGGTCTGGAACTGAAGAATCTGCTGACAACCGCCTGTTTGATCACTGAGGCGGCCCGTGCCCGCAAGGGCAGCGTCGGGGCGCATTATCGTTCCGACTTCAAGGATCGTGGCGTCGACGGTTCCCGCCATCATCTCCTCAGGAGGTCAGGGAACTCGATTGTTGTGGAAGATGCCGGAGGGTAGCAGGACGGATACCCGATGCAGGACGATGATCGTGTGATACGCGGGATAGCTGATTCAGCCCCGGCGTTATCATGCTGAAAACGCCTTTTCAGGAGGAACTGCGTGAGACGAGCAAAAATAGTCTGCACTATCGGACCCGCTTCACAGGATCGGAAAGTCCTTCGGGCCATGATCAATGCCGGCATGGATGTCGCCCGGCTGAATTTTTCCCATGGCAGTTGCGAATCGCTGGAGGGTACGGTTGCGATGATCCGCGAAGAGGCGGACCGGGCGCGCAAGTCAGTTGCGATTCTGAGCGACCTTCGCGGCGTGAAATTCCGCCTGAGCGAACTGCCGGGCGGTGGAGTGCAGCTCAGGGAGAAGCAGTCGGTTGAGGTGTGTGCCGGTGTCTGCCCAGGGGAGAACGGACGTCTGTACGTATCCTACCCACGGCTGGTCGATGATGTGCAGCCCGGCGAGTGTCTCTTCATCGACGACGGAACCATCAAGCTCAAGGTTACCGGCAAAAAGAAGGATGCCCTGCAGGCGGTTGTCATTGAAGGAGGGTTTCTCAAGTCGCGCAAGGGAGTGAACCTGCCGCATACCCGCACCTCCATGGATACCTTCACCGAAAAGGATCGTGCCGACCTCGCATATGCGAGCACAATCGGTATCGACTATATTGCGACATCCTTTGTCCGCACGGCTGAGGATATCCAGGCGATCCTGAACTGGGCAAAAAAGAAGAAAATCACGCTGCCGCCGATCATTGCCAAGATTGAGCGGCCGCAGGCGGTGCAGAATATCGATGCAATTATGCAGCTGGTTGAAGGGATCATGGTTGCCCGCGGCGACCTCGGCGTGGAGAGCCTGCCCGAGGAGGTTCCGGTATTCCAGAAGATACTGATCGAACGTGCCAATCAACAGGGCAAGCTGGTGATAACCGCCACCCAGATGATGGAGTCGATGATTACGCACACCCGACCGACGCGTGCCGAGGCCTCCGACGTCGCCAATGCCGTGCTCGACGGCAGCGACGCACTGATGCTCGCCGCGGAAACTGCCGCAGGAAAATATCCGGTGGAAACAGTGAAGATGATGAATCGTATCATCGGCTATACCGAAACGCATCTGCCGCACCGGATCGAATCGCAGTACTTCATTTCAGGCATCAGGACCCCCGAGGCCATTGCTGACGGGGCTTGCAAGGCGGCGCAGGACATCAACGCAAAGGCGATCATTGTCTTTACCCATTCGGGACTGACCGCAAAGCTGATTGCAAAGCTCAGGCCGATGGAACCGGTGATCGCCTATACGCCGGACGAAAAAACGTACCGGGCCATGTCGCTGTACTGGGGGATCACCCCGCAACTGCTCGGAAGCGAGACCAGGGATATTGACGAAGCCTTTGTCCGGCGGGTCGAGAAGTATCTTCAGAAAACCGGGCTGGCGACAAAAGGCGACAAGATCATTCTCGTTGCAAGCTCATCATTTTTCGGCAAGCGGAATATCATCAGGCTCCATAAAATCGAGTAACCGGCAGCGTCGATGGGGACAGGAGGAGCGGAAGCCGTGCAGACTTCCGCTCCTTTTTGTTTTACACGAGGCTGACCCGGTTGATGTGAGCCGGCCCGCGCTCCACCGTGCGCCAGTATTCAACCGCAGGCTTGCCGAAGCTCATCAGATACCCCAGATAGTGGTCCCCCGGGATGCCGAGGACGCGGCTCATTTCCGGCACGACTTTGGTGACCGCCCATTTCGCAAACCCGTTCCAGAGCGTGCCGAGCCCCATGCTTTGTGCCAGCAGGTCGAACGTGGTCAGGGCGATCAAGGTATCGGCTTCAGGAGACGGACCGTTTGCCGGTGTTGATACGGCGAGCAGATGTGGAGCCCCACGGAAAATAACATCTTTTCCGCCGTCCCACGCCCTGAGCGCGCCGCTGAAAAACTCCATGCCGGCGGGCAGTGTATTGTTCTCGACAGCAGTACGGATACCGGCCATGGTTCTCTGCCGGAACTGTTCCATGACCGCTGGATCGTCGATGACGGTATAAAGATTCCGACAGGTGTTTTTGCCGGTCGGGCAGTTGGCGACAACCTGCAGGAGCATGTCGATCGTTGCCCGGTCGACCGGCTCGGGACGATAGCGGCGCACTGAGCGCCGGCCTTTGATCAGGGTGATCAGCTGTTGCGGCTCGGGCAGATGTCCGGCGAGGGGCTGGGAGTCATCCGGGTTCAGACCGAAAATGCTAATTGCTGCGTGCGGGCAGACCGCAAAGCAGTGTTGGCAGGCGATGCAGGCTCCGAGATTTTCGGGCGCGATGGACGGCACTGCTCCGGCACACTCAATGATGCCCATGGGACAGTCGGCAGCGCATTCGGCGCATGAGCCGCACCGGTCTTTGTTGACGGTAAAGCAGAGCGCTTTCCGTCCGGCCAGAACATCCCTGAGATGATCAATGTGAAAGGCTATGTGATAGTCTGCGATTGCCTGCACCCAGAGTGAGAGGGTCGGATATTCGCCGATTGAGGAGCCTTTCAGCAGGGGGATGTGTGCCCTGCGGCCGAGCTGATCATCAGACAGCGAGGCCACGAATTCCGCAATGCGTGCATATTCAGCTTCCATCTCGTCAAGCATGGCGGCAAAAGGGAGTTCCTCCCGCCGGGGAGTCATGAAGGTCTGCTCAGGAACGAGATCGATACGGGGAGTCTCCTCGTCGACAAACCGTCTGAGCCCGGCAAGCAACCCTCCCCCTTCAGGACCGCAGAGGTGCGAGACGATTTCCTTCGGTGTCCAGCGGCCTTCCGGCGCGCAGACTGCCGCGCGTTCATCAATGTCCTGACAAGCTGCCCGGAATGCTGCTGCTTTCTCTCTGAGCAGGGTTATGAGCCGAGTGCCTTCAGCGGTTGCCATCGCATGCCTCCTGAGTTGTCGGGGTATGATCTGTCATGAACAAGTATAAGCCAGAATGGGTCGGCCGGCAAAGGCACAGAGGCGGTACGGCATCATGTCGGGCGATCTGGATGCCGGTGGCGCAAGTATGCTAACGTGGAACTATGCTTGCCATTTCGCCTGAAGCCCTTGAGATCATTCGCGCCGAGAGCAGACCGGTCTATCTCGATATGCCGCCGCATATCAAGGGCGGGTGCTGCGTGAATCTCCAGGAATGCCCCACAGTACGGTTCGGCGTCCCGCATGACCCTGAAAACTATGTGCAGAAAGAAGTGCAGGGCATACCGCTGCTGCTCCCCCGGCGGTTCCCGATGGACCGCGATCTGACCATAACCGTCAGTTCGTTTCTCGGCATGAAACGGGTGGTGCTTGAGGGATGGTGTCCGATCTAGCAGGGCGCGAGGAATGCCGAGAGCTATCATGAAGGAGCGAAAACCATGCTGTCAATAACCCCTGAAGCCCTTGACTATATTCGCAAGGAAGAGAACTCCATTTTTCTCGAAATGCCGAAACTGATCCAGAACTGCTGTTTCGACCTGCAGGAGTGCCCGACCGTACGATTCGGCATCCCGCGCGATCCGCAAAACTATGAGCAGCGAAAGATCGGGGATGCCACGGTCTATGTCCCCGCTCGATTTCCGGACAATACGCCGCTGACGGTTACGGTGAACACGTTTCTCGGGTTCCGGAGGTTGGTGCTTGAGGGATGGAATTACTGCTGATAATAGTCTTTCCGGGCAGCCTGATCATGATTTCCGCAGGGCTTCGAATACGCTGACAACCACCTGCGCCATCCGCTGATAATCGAGCCTTTCCGCAACGTCTCCGGGTTCATGATAGCTCTTGTTCCGATAGAACGCGGTATCCGTAACCATGACTGCATTGAACCCGTGCGGCCAGTAGCTTCTGTGGTCCGAGAAATCAACGCCGGTGATGAAGCTGGGGGCGTTGATTGAATATACCGGAAGATCGGTTGTCCCCTGCATGCTGCTCTTGACCCGTCTCATGAATGAGCTCTGGCCAAGTTTGCCGACGAGGGCGATGAAATTTCCCGTGCCGGGATAGAAGAGCTTGAGCGGAGCGAACGGATAGCTCTGGGAGCCCGGCGCGTCGTCAAAGTAGCCGATCATTTCGAGGACGAGAACGCCTTCGATATCTTTCCGATGTGCAATGGATGCCGCATGAACGGCGCTTCCCATATGCTCGGTGTCATAGAATGGCGGTTCTTCGAGCGTGTAGGCGACCAGTTCGATGCCGGTATCAGGGAGGTTGTCTCTGATCAGGTAGGCCAGCTCAATCAGGCCTGCAATTCCGCTTGCGTTGTCGTCAGCGCCGGGAGTGCCCACGGCCGCGTCGTAATGAGCGCCGACGATCATCTGCCGCTTCTTTCCGCTTCCGAACCGGCCGATAACATTGGCATAGCTTCTGCCGTTGGCCGAAAAGCGTTGATACTCAACAGATGCGCCTGCCTGAACAAAGTGTCCCGATATATACTCGGCGCACCGGTCGAGATTGCCGGTATCTGTATGGCTGCGGGGGATCAGCTGTCTGGAGAGCATGTCAACATGCGCCTGAAGCCGCGATTCGTCAACATGCAGGGACGAGCGTGCATTGTTCTGCCTCGTCGGCGTGGTCACAGAAAACCAGGCTGCGCCTATGCCGGCAATGAGTCCGGCAATCCCCCAGATCAGCATGCCGACTTGCCCTGCAAGCCGGTAACAGTTTCAATGTCAGGCCCAAAGCTCTGCATATGCCTGAGGCCGGGCGGTGGGATATTCCCCGGGCTTGACCGAAGCTCCTTCATTCGAGAATCCGGTATTCTTCCCGCAGCGGATACCATGCATCGAGCGCCTGCGCGGGCCCCTTGGTCACCGTAACGGTATGTTCCTCGTAGGCTCCAATGACGCAGCCTTCACCCGGCTGCAGAACGCGCGTTTCCGTGCCGACCGTGAATGTCAGTTCCCCCCTGATCAGAAAGGTGATCTGCTCGTGCAGATGGCTGTGCGGTGGGATGACAGCGCCCTCTTCAAGATCGAAAAAGGTGATCATGGCGCCTTCACCCCAGACAGCACTCAACAGAATGCCATCTGCAACCTGTTTTTTCGGCAGATCAGCGTGACGATACCATTGCATGAAACCCTCCATGATATGAAACGGCAGGCACCCCGGCTGATCCGGGGCATGCTGCACTATACGGCTGCCGGAATCGCCGTGTCAAGAAAGCATAGTGAAAAGATCGCGGTGAGGGTTGGATTAATCGACACTGAATCACATAACATAGACGGGAAAATATCCGGAATATCGAGAGAGGTTGCGGTCATGAAACAGATGGTTCTGGTTTTCCTCGTTGGTCTTGTGCTGCTGTTCGGAGGAGCGTGCAGCCAGAACGCGGAGAAGACAGCAGCGGGTCCCCGCCTGTCGGTGGTGACAACGCTGTTTCCGCTGTACGACTTTGCCCGCATAATCGGTGGTGAAAAGGCGAGTGTCCAGTTGCTCCTGCCGCCGGGAACCGAGGCGCACAGTTTCGAGCCGAAGCCGTCGGATATGGCTCGTCTGGCAAAAGCGGATCTGTTTTTCTTTACGAGCAAGGAAATGGAGCCGTGGGCGGAAAAATTGTATGCCGGCGTGCAGAACCCGTCCCTCCAGGTTGTCGATACCAGCGTTGGAATTCGCCTGATGCTGGCCGCGGATGAGCATGATCATCATTGGCACGGCAAGGAAGCGGGGCATGCTGTTCATGCAAAGGCCGATCCGCACATCTGGCTCGACTTTGCGAACGCCGAAAAAATGGTTGGAACCATCCGCGACGCGTTCATGAGGAAAGATCCAACCAATGCCGACTCTTACCGGCAGAATGCCGGCAGGTTGCTTGCCGGCCTTGCGGAGCTCGATAAAAAGTACGCGGCGATGCTGAAGACCTGCGCACACCAGGAGCTGGTGAGCGGGGGGCACTTTGCATTCGGCTATCTGGCCCATCGCTACGGGCTGCGGTATCGGGCTGCCTACGGATTCTCGCCATCGGCGGAGCCCTCTCCGCGCGATCTCATGCGGTTGAGTAGGTTCCTGAAGGAGCACAGGGTAAAGGCCATATTTTACGAAGAGCTGATCGAGCCAAGGGTCGCCGAGACGATCGCGAAAGAGACCGGAGTTTCGCTGCTTCTTCTCCATGGCGCGCATAACATCAGCCGTGAAGACTTTCAGGCAGGGGTATCGTTTCTCAAACTCATGGAGCGGAATTACGATGCCCTGCGGGAGGGGCTGCAGTGCCGGTAGCAAAGAATGCGCAGGCTGATCAGCTTTCCCTGAATTTTCCGGCCCCGGAGGCGCATGTCGTGCAGACCCTGCGGGAGATGATCGCCAAACCGACCGAGGTCGTCATTACCGACAACACCTCCAGCATGCTCTCGTACCGGGAAAAAAACGGACGGGTGATGCTCCGGATGCATCGCATGTTTCTTGCGGCAGATCTTCCGGTGCTTGCCGAGGTTGCGGCATTTGTACGGAACAGGCAGACGGCAACCCCGCTCATGCGTTCCTTTATCCGCGCAGGTGAGCATCTCATTCGCCAAAAGAGCAGCGGCCGGACGATGCTTGTCTCCAAGGGCCGGTATCACGACCTGGCGGAACTGTTTGCAGAGATCAATGAACAGTATTTCAATGGTCGTATTGCATCAGCCATAACATGGTCGAGCCGCGAACCGAAGTATGGTGTGCGCAGGAGAAACCTCGGCAGCTACGACCACCGGCGCGATCTCATCCGCATCAGCCGATACCTCGACCGGCGGGCAGTGCCGCGCTACTTTGTCGCCTATGTGGTCTATCATGAAATGCTCCATGCCGACCTTGGCGTGCGACGGAAAAACGGGCGCTCCGTTGTGCATTGCCGGGAGTTTCGCGATCGCGAAAAACGGTACCAAGATTTCGAGCGTGCGCTGGCATGGGAGCGGGGCGGTCATTAGGCCCTGTCATGCTTGCAAGTAATGCCGATT
>JAAYUK010000166.1 GCA_012517735.1 Nitrospiraceae bacterium | reverse complement strand
TGGCGGAGGGCTCGCAGTGGGAGGCGCTCCAGATTGCAGCGCACTACCAGCTCGATAATCTTGTGGGGATTCTCGATGTAAACCGTCTCGGCCAGCGCGGAGAAACCATGTACGGCCATGACCTTGCCGCGTATGAGCGCCGTATTGCCGCCTTCGGGTGGGAAACCATCGTCATCAATGGACATGATCTGGAGCAGATCGACGCTGCGTTCCGGCAAAGCGCCACACATACTGGAGCACCGCTGATGATCATTGCCAAAACGTTTAAGGGCGGCGGCATTTCGATTGTCCAGGACAGGGAAGGACGTCATGGAACGGCTCTCAACCCCGAAGAGACTGCGAAGGCACTCGATGAACTCGGCCCGGTGGACACATCCCTGCGCGGAACCATCCCTCTGCCCGAAAATCTGCTGCCGCAAGCAATGCCCGGGCAGATGAGCCCGCCGCCAGCCTATCCGCCGGACAAGCCGGTTGCAACCCGGAAGGCGTATGGCAACGCACTCGAGCGGTTGGCGTTTCAGCACCCCTCCGTGGTTGCACTTGACGCCGAGGTAAGCAATTCGACCTATGCTGATATTTTCAGGAAGGCATGTCCTGAACGCTTCTTTGAGATGTATGTCGCCGAACAGAATATGGCCGGAGCCGCACTGGGCCTTGCGCGGCGTGGCAAGATTCCGTTCGTTTCGTCCTTTGCCGCTTTTTTGACCCGTGCGTTTGACCAGTTCCGCATGGCGCGATACTCCAACGGCAACATCAAAATCTGCGGTTCACATGCAGGCGTCTCGATCGGCGAAGACGGCACCTCCCAGATGGGGCTCGAAGACATTGCCATGTTCCGCTCCATCCTCGACAGCGTCGTACTCTATCCGTCCGATGCCGTCTCGACCGAACGGCTCGTTGAGGAAGCAATCCGCCATGAAGGGATCGTCTATATCCGCACTACGCGCAAAGAGACCCCGATCCTGTATGGCAATGAGGAGGGATTTGAGATCGGCGGCAGCAGAATGGTGCGAAAAAGCGAAAAGGATGCCATTACGATTATTGCTGCCGGTATAACCCTCCACGAAGCCGTTGCGGCCTGCGACATGCTGGCGGAAGAGGACATCCATGTACGCGTGGTCGACCTCTACAGTATCAAACCGATCGACCGGGAAATGCTCCGTGAAGTGGCGCTCGAAACCCATGCAATCATCACCGTGGAAGACCACTATCCTGAAGGAGGGATCGGCGAAGCCGTGAGAAGCGCCCTCTTCGACTGCCCGGTGCCGGTTTATTCTCTTGCGGTCAGAAAAATGCCGAAAAGCGGCAAGCCCGATGAGCTGCTCGATTATGAAGGAATCTCTCGCGGCGCGATCATGAGAAAAGTAAAGGACGTGCTCTGACTGCAGGGTCCACTTCCTGATACTGGCTGGCTGTCGCGCGCTATTGCAGATCAACTGCTGTTGCAGTATGATAGCGGTACCCGAAACCGTTGTGTATTTGAGGAGGCGTATGAGATTCTTCCCGAACGACGTTTTGAAACAGATATCTGTCGGTATTGCTCTGTTGCTGCTTGTCTGGGCAGCTCCGGCAGCCGCAAAGATCATTCAATGCAGCACGCCTTCGTCCGTCTGTCCGCAACGTATCTGCGCCGAATACGACAAGGACGTCATGAACGTCGGCGAAACACAGCGTATTGCGCTCACCGGGGGAATCCCCCCGTACGGACATTCGTTTGATCAGGGCTGGCAGGTCATCGACCTCAAGCCTGAGACCAGCAACGGATTTCTTGTTACCGCGCTCCGGAAAAGCTGGGGCACCGGAGGCACCGGCATGCCGCAGTTCTTTTTCCTCGACAATCGCCGATGCGCTTCCGGACGGGTCGAATTCCAGGTGGTGGAAGCTCGGCAGCCGGCTGCATCCGCACCCGGCGCGTCTTCTCCGGCAGCAGGAAACTCAGAAACCCAGCCCCCGGTTTCGCCAACAACCCGCCAAGCGGGAGCGGCAGCCATGCTCTTTTCGGATGAATTTCGCGGCACGGTGCTTGATACGGCAAAATGGGAAGTGTGGGTATCGACCGGCAAGGGAACCGGATTCAGTCAGGGCACCGGGCATTCAGTGACGATAAGAGACGGCTCCCTGATTCTTGGACAGGACAAAGCCGACGCTGGCGGCGCGGTTGTGAGCAAGCAGATCATTCCGGTTCCCGGCAAGATGCTGAGAATTGTGAAGCGCACCCTCGTGCGCCACGCCAACCAGTATTTTGCAGGATCGACCGGCATTCTGGGGGCAAATCCCTCTTCGGAACTGCTGGCGCAGGTCGGCTACTTCCATTACTTTGCTTCGGGACGGTCAGTGAACGGCTTCACTGCCGGATATATTGACTCACCGTCACGTATCGCGCCGATCTGGAATCAATGGTTTGAAGAAGTGATCACCTACAATCCCGCAACCGGGAGGATGACGGTTTCGGTCAACGGCGGCACCCCTGTCTCGTTCAGCGGAAAGCCGACCGCTCATCCGTTCAGAATCGGCATGCATGCCTACGGATGGGGGACGGGTCATTCCCATATGGTCAACGGTATTCGGCTTGAGTGGATTGATGCGGGCAACAGCACGGTTTCGGCGGCACTGCCTGCCGCGCCTCACGACTTGAACGGAGTCTGGACCGAACAGACCGGGCTGCCGAATGCCGTAGCGGTTATATTCCATGAAGGTAACGACGTTCGGGTGATGAGTACGTATGAGTATCAGGGGAAAAAAATTGTCTGGCATGGTGCCGGAAAGAAGAACGGAAACCGGGTGACGCTCACCTATCACTACACAGCCAACACGAGACCGCCGGGATGGGAAGACCGCACTATCGAGCTTACGGTCTCTGCTGACGGTTCGGCACTCAGCGGAACGGCCAGAACCGCGGGCAGCGGCAGAAGCAGTGCCATGCAATTCAAACGAACATCGATTCGTCATGAATAGGAGGGCTGGCGTGCGCTGCACTGCTGGGAAACTGGCAGCTTTTCTGAAGGTATCTCACCACAGCCCGGAAGCATTCCCTGTGGATAACTCGCATGTTTTGCGCCGGATTCTCCCGAAAGAATGAGCGTCTCTGCCGCTACGTGACGGGTATGCGTGGTAGCTGGCAGAAAATCGGGATCGCGCGTTCGGAATCATGACGGGCAGTCCCCCTATCCCCTTACCGGTCTTTCTAATAACCTGCTGAATTTGCATTATTTTTCAAATCTGCTACGCTTAAGTCAAACGATGTGCACGGCAGGGAGCTCCCCGAATGGCCCAGATTGTTCCGCTTGAGTTGATTCTGTTCCTCGGCATCACCATTGTCGGCGGGTTGCTCTACCTCATGCTCAGCAGCTACCGGAGCAGACAGGATCATGACCGGGACGACCACGATTTTTCTCACCCGGAGCCGGGCGAGTCTGAAGAAGATCGCGCGTGGAGGGCAAAAAGATTCTGGTGGTTCGGCCGGTAGAAATCCCCATCCCCCGTTGTTATTGATTCAGCATTCAAGGCATCCCCGCGCTCGCTATCGGGTATAATCATTTCAGGGAACGCGTGAAACCGCTCTTGCTCGCCTGATTAGCCAGAAAGCCGGTTTTCCGCGGATGTTTTCTGTGCTCCGCAGAATTTTTCCAGGTGATACAGCAAATCCATCCAACAAGGAGAGTACGACATGCCCGCACAAATCAGCATCATGACGCTCGCAGCTCTTCTGATCCTTGTTCTGGCCGGATCGCCCTTTGCCGCTGACATGAAGGGGCGCATGCTCGACATGACCTACCCGTATGACGAAAGCACCATCTACTGGCCGAATGCCGAGAATTTCAAGCAGACAAAAGGGAATTGGGGATTAACCGACAAGGGATACTGGTACGCTGCCAACCATTACCGCGCTGCGGAACATGGGGGAACGCATGCTGATGCGCCGATTCATTTTGCACAGAACGGCCGGACGATTGACCAGGTGCCCCTTGCTGAATGGATCGGCCCGGCGGTGAAGATCGATGTCACAAAAAAGTGCGAGCAGGACCGCGATTATCTTCTGACGGTTGAAGATATCAAACAGTGGGAAAAGAAACATGGCCGCGTACCGGATGGCGCGTGGGTCATCATGTACACCGGCATCGGCACAAAGTACTACCCCGACCGGAAGAAGGTGCTCGGTACGGACAGGCAGGGCATGGACGCGATTCCGCACCTCAGCTTTCCGGGGTTCTCTCCTGAGTCAGCGGAATTCCTCGTGAAAGAACGGAACATTCGGGGCATTGCCATTGATACCCCCAGCATTGACTACGGAAAATCACAGGATTTCAGAGTGCATCGCATCATCTGCGGTGCGGACAAGCTCGGGCTCGAAAATATCGCTGCGCTGGACAAGCTGCCCGAAAAAGGTGCAACACTGTATGTCATACCGATGCTGATTAAAGATGGGACCGGATCACCTGCTCGCGTCTTTGCCGTGATACCATAGCATAGCGAAAAGGTTAGGAAAGTCGGACGCAAAGGGGAGCAGGTTTCAATGCCTGCTCCCCTTCTTCGTTTTACGAACCCGATTATTTGTTCAGCTGCTGAGCCATAAGCTGCGCAACCGCCTTGGCAAAGGCCGACGGGTTCTTCGGTTTTTCGCCTGAAAGCAGCAGTGCCTGATCGTAGAGCAGACCGATGTTCTCCTTCAGCTTTGCATCGGTGGCATCTTTTTCGAAGACCGCCTGCATTGCTTCGATAACCGAATGATGCGGGTTGATCTCCAGAATGCGCTTGTTTTCGGGCATCGCCTGTCCCATGGCCTTGAAGATACGCTCCATGGAAGGGTCCATCT
>JAAYUK010000016.1 GCA_012517735.1 Nitrospiraceae bacterium | reverse complement strand
CGCAGTTATCGGGAAGGTAATCGCTGCCGAAGTTGTCCAGCCGAGCAGACGAAACCCGCGCCTCAGGATCTTTCAGGTCGCCATTACCGACGGCAGCGGTGTACTCAGAGGAAAGTGGTTCAATCAGGCATTTCTGCAGCGTGTGTTCAAGACCGGACAGTCCGTTGTGCTGTATGGGACTGTCCGGCCTGATTATTATGGCGCCGGACTCGAGATCATGAATCCAGAATACGAGATTCTCGACGATGGAGATGATGCTCCCGAAGCAGGATCGGAGCAGGTTCATACCGGCCGCATCGTCCCCGTCTATCGACTCACCGAAGGGCTGAGCCAGAAACAGATGCGGGCAATGGTCCATACCGCGCTTGCCTTATACGGCAAAACCATCCAGGAAACCCTCTCCGCCCAGATACTTCAGCGCAACACGCTTCCCGGCAGACGAGAAGCTGTAGAAGCAGTGCACTTCCCGCCGGCATCGGCTTCGCTCGACGACCTCAACCGCTCGGCGACCCCGGCGCATCACCGGCTTTCGTTTGATGAGCTGCTCAGCTTCCAGATCGGCCTGGCAACGCTGAAGAAACATCAGGAGGAAGAGCGCGGTATTGCGTTTCGACCGAAGGGAATTCTTGCCGGACGCCTCCAACAATCGCTGCCGTTTCAGCTTACCGGAGCACAGCGTCGTGTTATCGGCGAGATACGAAACGACATGGCACGGGCGATCCCGATGCACCGGCTGGTGCAGGGCGATGTCGGTTGCGGCAAGACCGTCGTTGCGCTCATGGCAATGCTCGATGCCGTGGAATGCGGATATCAGGCAGCCCTGATGGCGCCGACCGAAATTCTGGCTGAGCAGCACTATCTGAACATTGCGCACCTTGCAGAACCACTCGGCATCAGGGTGGCCCTCCAGACCGCCAGCACCAAAAAACGCGACCGTGCCGAAATCGCCTCCGGTGACAGCATGATCGTCATCGGCACGCATGCGCTCATTCAGGAGGACGTTCTGTTCCGGAAGCTCGGGCTGGTCATTATCGACGAACAGCACCGCTTCGGGGTCATGCAGCGCGCACAGCTCAGGAAAAAAGGCATGCGGCCCGACACCCTCGTCATGACGGCAACCCCCATCCCCCGGACCCTCGCATTGACCCTGTATGGGGACCTTGATTATTCGGTCATCGATGAATTGCCGCCCAACCGGAGCCCGATCAGAACCACGCTCCTGAACGAACGCCAGAAGGGACAGATCTATCAGAAGATCGAAACGACTCTGTCACAGGGCAATCAGGTCTACGTAGTCTATCCGCTCATTGAAGAATCCGAGAAGATGAGTCTGAAAGACGCCCTCCATGGAGCGGAAGCGCTCCGGAAGATGTTTCCGCACCGGTCGGTAGGTCTCGTCCATGGCAGGCTGAAAGCGGCCGAACGCGATGCGGTCATGCGGGACTTCAAAGAGAAGCGAATCGACATCCTCGTTTGCACAACCGTGATCGAGGTCGGCGTCGATGTGCCGAATGCCACGCTCATGGTGATCATTCACGCGGAACGGTTCGGATTTGCCCAGCTTCATCAGCTCAGAGGACGCGTCGGAAGGGGAGGCGATCAGTCGCACTGCATCCTGCTGACCTATGGACAGGGGGATGATGCCCGAAAGCGTCTGACCGTCATGACGGAAACAACCGATGGGTTCCGCATTGCGGAAGAAGACCTTGAACTCCGCGGACCGGGAGAGTTTTTCGGCACGCGGCAGTCGGGCTTGCCGGATCTGAAAGTTGCAAATATCGTACGAGATGCTAAAATAATAGAAATTACCCGAAGAGAGGCCTTCAGCCTGCTCGAACTCGACCCTGCACTTTCCGGCTGTCCTGCCTTGCGCAGCGCGACCGAGCAGTTCTGGGGGAAAAAGCTCGAACTCTTCAAAACCGCTTGACTACGCATGTATGCCAGAATAAAACATGATCTCGAGACCGGGCTGGAGAAATTCCGCTGGTTCGCGACGCTCTTTTCGGAGCGGGTGCGGATCGAGATATCCGTATTTCGCCTGCTGTACCAGTCCGAAGAGATGAAGCGGCGGAGAAATGAGCTGCTCCGGCAGATCGGCGAAGAAGTCTATGCCCTGCGCGGTAAAGACAAGAACATATATGCCAATAAAGACATTGCTGCTGCGCTGCGGGAAATCGAGCAGCTGGAGCCCGAGATCCAGTCCACGATAGATCAGGCATCAGAGATCAGCAAGATCATTGCATGAGCATGCCTGAAATCCTCATCATTGTCTTCGGCCTTGTGGTCGGATCGTTCCTGAATGTCTGCATTCACCGTCTTCCGCGTGAGCAGTCGATCGTATCGCCGCCGTCGGCATGCCCTGCCTGCGGCACGAAAATCAAGCCATGGGACAACATTCCGCTCATCAGCTACTTCATCCTGCTGCGCGGGAAATGCCGCTCCTGCGGGGCTCCGATTTCGCTCCGCTACCCGCTGGTTGAGGCGGCAAACGCCGTTCTCTATTACCTCACGCTGGTGCAGTTCGGTTTCGGCTGGCACCTGCCGCTGCTGATGCTGTTCACGTCGGCCATGCTGGTCATCATATTTATTGATATCGACTTCCAGATCATTCCGGATGTCATCACCCTGCCCGGCATGCCGGTCGGCGTTCTTGCCGCTGCGTTCCTGCTTCCGGACCCGTTCCTGACCTTCCGCACGCCGGCTGGCACCGCAGTGTTCGAAATCGTCGGCATCGTCAACTCTCTTATCGGGCTGGTCACGGGATTCGGCCTCTTCTACCTGATCGCGGTTCTCAGCAAGGGCGGCATGGGCGGCGGCGACGTGAAGATGATGGGCATGGTCGGCGCATTCATCGGCTGGAAAGGGGTTCTGCTCACTACCCTGCTCGGCAGTCTCACCGGAGCGCTTGTCGGCGTTACCCTTATGGTACTGAACAAGGCCGGCAGGAAAACGAAGATACCCTTTGGTCCCTATCTCGCGTTCGGAGCGCTTGTATCGCTCTACTTCGGCACCCCGATTCTCCGCTGGTATCTGGGAACGTAACAAACGACCTCTTGCAAAAGGCTCGTCGCAAAACTCACGGAGGCTGATTCTCCGCAGTTTTGACTTTTGAGCGGCAACTTTTGACTTTTTCATTGAAGGAGCAGTCATGAAACGCACCGACTTACGCAACATCGCCATCATCGCGCATGTTGACCATGGCAAAACAACGCTGGTCGACGGCATGCTCAGACAGGCAGGCATCTTCCGTTCCAACGAAAAAGTACAGGAACGGGTCATGGACAGCAACGACCTCGAGCGGGAGCGGGGCATCACCATCCTCGCCAAAAACACCGCCGTCGAGTACAACGGCATCAAGATCAATATTGTCGATACTCCCGGCCACGCCGACTTCGGCGGTGAAGTCGAGCGCATTCTGAAAATGGTCGATGGGGTGCTGCTGCTCGTCGACGCATCGGAAGGCCCGCTTCCGCAGACCCGCTTCGTCCTCAAAAAGGCCCTCGAACTCGGTCTTCCCCCGATTCTGGTTGTGAACAAGATCGACCGGCCCGATGCCCGGATTCAGGAAGTCCTCAATGAGGTCTACGACCTTTTCATTGATCTCGACGCAACCGAGGATCAGCTTGAGTTTCCCATCGCATATACGAATGCGAAAAAAGGCACGGCAACGCTCTCGCTCGATCAGGAGGGAGAAAATCTGAAACCGCTCTTTGACCTGGTCGTCAACACCATTCCGTGCCCCGATGCCGACCCGCAGGGAATCCTGCAGCTGCTGGTCACGAATATCGATTACAACGACTACGTCGGCAGGCTGGCCATCGGCCGGGTCTATTCGGGAACCATTCATGTCGGCGATACCGTCGCGGTTGTGAAACAGAGCGGAGAAACCGTCAAGACCAAAATATCACAGCTGTATACCTTTCAGGGACTCGAACGGATTCCGGCAACCGAAGTGTCGGTCGGCGACCACCTTGCACTCGCCGGGATCGAGGGCATCAACATCGGCGACACGGTTACCGATGCCGAGAACCCGAAGCCGCTTCCGCGTATCACTGTCGACGAGCCGACCATCTCGATGGTCTTTTCGGTCAACACCTCGCCGTTTGCCGGCCGTGAAGGCAAATATGTCACCTCCCGCAATCTGCGCGAACGCCTTGAAAAAGAGCTGCTGTACAACGTTGCCATTCAGGTCGATTTCAGCCAGACCGATGCGTTCAAGGTCATGGGTCGCGGCGAGCTGCAGCTTGCCATTTTGATCGAGATGATGCGGCGGGAAGGATACGAACTTGCCGTCTCGATGCCGGAGACGATCACAAAGGAAATCGACGGCAAGATCCATGAACCGATGGAACTGCTCGTTATCGACATACCGGAGGAGTTCGTCGGTGTTGTCACGCAGCAGCTCGGCATGCGCAAAGGCCGCATGCAGAAGATGCAGAACAATGGGCATGGCCGTGTACGGCTCGAATTCCGCATTCCGGCGCGAGGCCTTATCGGATTCCGTTCCCAGTTTCTCACCGACACGCGTGGGACCGGCCTGCTGAACCATCTCTTCGACGGCTATGAGCCGTGGCACGGCCCGATGTCGAAACGTCAGACCGGGGCGCTGGTGGCAGACCGGCAGGGGACTGCTACTATATACGCTTTGTTCCATCTCCAACCGCGCGGCGTGCTCTTCATCAGGGAAAACACGCCGGTGTATGAAGGCATGATCATCGGTGAGAACTCGCGTGAAGCCGATCTGGATGTCAATGTGACCAAGGAGAAGAAGCTGACCAACATGCGCGCATCGGGAGCCGATGAAGCGCTTCAGCTCATCCCACCCCGTCTGCTCACCCTGGAGCAGGCGATGGAGTTCATCAAGGAAGATGAGCTGGTCGAAGTGACGCCCCAGTCGGTCCGGCTGCGGAAAAGAGTGCTGGAGTCTAACAAGCGTCCGAAGCGGGCTGAAAAAATGTAAGGCAACAGAGCGGGCTCTTCATGTGCTGAAGAGCCCGCTCCGTCCATCATTTCATCTGCCCGCGTTCAGCACTTCATTCGGCACCGTATTGAGATCATAGCGGGCGGCACATTGCGTCATGCAATTTCCGTTTACCGGCGGGAAATGTCGCCAGCAGCCGTTCCCTTGATTTACACACGGTCCTTGCTTTGTATCGGAACAGGCGGGGGAGGCATCGCTCGGAGCTGTATTGTAATAAACCCTCACCAGCGAGAGATTCGCCGTGCTGTTGCATTTGCAGATACAATCGAGGACAGCCTGCCTGTCGGTTTCCGGCAACTGCGCAAATGTTCGTTTTGCTTCTCCCTTCGTCACTCCGTCCTTTTCCCACGGCATTTCCAGCGACCAGCCGTTGCCGTGCACAAACAGAACAACCGCGAAAAACAACAGTCCCCTCAGCATGGTATGCATTGCTACCGTCCCTTCTTTCTGAGCCGCTCCAGGTTCATCTGCGCCATTTCATCCGTTTTGTGCTTACATACGCCGCAGGACGCATGACATCTTGATCGGCTGCCCCGAACGGGTCGAAACCGTATGGGTCTGGCGCATTTCGTTGGCCGAAACAATTGTGCCCCTGATATCGACCGTCACCCCGGCTTTCGAGTCTCGCCATTGTCCGGTATAGGTATTCCCGTTAATAGTGCCGGTATACTTGTCGTCCTCCACAAACGCCTGAAACGTATTGCCGTTCTGGATAACCCTGACCGTGTTGCTGTCACGCTCTCCGCAATTGACCCTCCAGGTGCCTGTCATATTCATCGGCGCGGATGAGGGAGATTGCTGCGGACGGGAAACCGTCTGCTGTTGCTGCTTTGCCGCTGCCTCCAGCTTTGCAATGTGCTGCTCAAGCACCGGGTCAGGCTGGTACTTCAGGCTCTCACGATACTTCGCCGCTGCTGCCGCATACTGCTTCTGGTTCTGCAGCTGTTCTCCCTCCGCACGCAGGTTCTTCGCCTGTGCCGCATTCCCAGCGGCCTGTTGCTGCTGCTTTATGGACGCTTCCAGCACCTTGATCCGTTCTGCAATTTTGGGGCTCTGTTCCATCGCATGCGCCTGCCGGTATTTCTCAAGCGCTCCCGCATAATTTTTCTGCTGTTCAAGTTTATATCCGTCATTTACGAGTTGCTGAACCTGCTGTCCTTTCTTTTCGAGCTCCGCCTGTCCCGCTCTCTGTTTTTCCAGTCCCCTGATTCGCTCCTCAATCTTCTGGTTGAATTCGATGGCATTTGCCTGACGATACCGGTCAATAGCTCCCTGATAGTTTTTTTTCTGCTCAAGCGCATAGCCTTCGTCCACCAGTTGTTTGATCTTCTGCTCTTTGCCGATGCGTTCCTGCAATCCTCCGATGCGCTTCTGGATTTCTGCATTCGGCACCAGCGCATACGCCTCCTGATATTTTTTCACTGCATCCTGATATCGTTTCTGCTTCTCCATTTCATAGCCCTCGGCAAGCAGCTTCTGCACCTGGGCATCCTTGTTCCGGATGGCGGCAAGCTTTTTCTCCGCCTCAAGAACCGGCGGATATTTCGGATGGAGTTTTCTCGCCTCCTGCAGAGCCTTCTCAGCATCGGCAGGACGGTTCTGCGAGGTCAGGGTCTGCACGGTTACCAGGTGGGACATCACTTTCTCTTTTTCTGCTTTCCATCTGGCGGACAGCGACTGCGCCTCCGCATGTTTCGGATCGGTTTTCAGGATTCCGTCAAGCACGGCAATGCCTTCGTCGAGCTTTCCCTGGGCAACCTGATCCTTTGCACGCTTCAGCTTTTCTTCGATTTCCTTATTGTGTTTACCTTGGCTCTCTTTCGCCTGCTTCAGCTTCTTTTCCGCATCAACGACTGGCGGATACTTCGGATGGAGCTTCTGCGCCCCGCTCAGTTCCTTTTCTGCTTCCGCTACCTTGTTCTGCTGAAGGTAGGCGACCAGCCTGCTGATCTGATCTTTCACCGTCTGGCGCTCTCCGCTCCACTTGCCGGCAAGCGCTGCGGCCTCGGCATTCTTCGGATCAAGTCCCTTCACTTCATTGGCAAGCGCGATGCCTTCATCAAGGCTACCCTGAGCCACAAGCCCCTTTGCCTTTTGCAGTTTTTCATAGGCATCCCTGGCTTTTTTCGACTTGCCGATCTCATCCTGGGAAATGGCAACATTCACGCTTGCCGATGCTGAACCGATTACCGCACCATCCGACTTTGCGGTCAGCGTTACGGTATAATTTCCGGTCGAACTGCAGGTCATACCAATGTCCCTGCTGAAGGGACTGGGAATGGTACATCCCGCTGGGCTCGAGGTCCAGCTGTAGCTGACCGGCTTTTCAGGCATCGGCTCTACCGATGCACCAAACAGAATCTCTGTGCCGGCAGCAAACTGATTGGGAACTTTCTTCATCCCGCACGAAGGAGCCCCGCCGAGTTGCGTTTCGCACTTCCAGATCTCAACGTCCTGTCGCCCGCGCGGACCGGAAACCTTCACGCCGAATCCCTGAGCAGCTATTGTTTTCCCGGCGCCGCCCAGATTTTCGTTTTTCCGCTTTGTGGCAACAGTACAGGCGATATTCGCCGGCTTCGTATCGTTGAGAACGAAGGTTATCTCG
>JAAYUK010000165.1 GCA_012517735.1 Nitrospiraceae bacterium | reverse complement strand
CGATATGCAGTTTTCCCTTGCGGAATCCGCTGATGCTGACAGCGCCGTTTTCGAACTGATCAGGCCGCTTCACCGGTTTCCCGTCAGGCGTTATGAGGAGCCAGATGGGGATTGCTGCCGACAAGGAATCGATGGAAGCGCTGCGTTCCGGGGCGTGCAGCGAGGTATCTGTCATGGTCAGCATGCCGCGTACAGCAGTCCCGGCAGCAGAGCGTTCCAATGCTGCTGAAAGCGCCGTTGTTCCGGTGGCTGAGGCTCCTTTCAGGACAGGACTTGCATATTCGAGGAAGTCCTTCAGCAGCAGACTGACGACCAGGTCATTACGGATGACGGTATCTGTTATGCCGGCTTTCCATCCCAAAGAGGTGCCTTCGAACGTGAGTGAAGACGTTGCAATACCGAAGAAGTCAGCTTGTGCTGCAAGCTGAAGGCGCTTTTGGGGTAAAAAAAAAGAGCCGTCGAGCGTCAACGCGGCATTGCGTCCGGCCAGGTTGCTGTAAAGTTTCTCCCAGAGGAATTCTCCGCCTGCAAGCTCCGAGCGGCCGGTAAAGGCCAGTTTTTCCGCTTCGCCGCCATACTGCAATCTCAGGATAACCTTGCCGCTCACATCCTGCGCGGCTTTGGCTGCATCGGGCGAACTGAACCCCCCTTTGCTGAAGCTGAACGAGAGGGTGCCGTTCAGGGAAAGCCGCTCCTTTGCATAGGTGCCGTTCAGGTTTGTCTCGACCGCACCCTTGCCCTGCATGGTCCATGAAGCATATTCTTCGGGCAACGCCGGTCGCGCCAGAGTGAATACCTCGGCAAAGTCGATGGATGAGACTGCAATGCTCGCCGACCACGGGGTTGAGCCGCGCAGAACTGCCTTTGCTGTTCCGTGTATGGAACCGAACTGCTTGCTGCCACCGGTGATAGAGCGCACGGTCAGGGTATCGGTTTTTTTGTCGAATGCAAGGTCGGTCTTCAGCTGCAGTTTCTGCAGGGCGATCCTTTTCCCCTCCAGGGCATAGGTTCCCTCGTCAACCAGCAGCTCAGCCGTACCGGTTCCATACGGCGGGTATGCGCCCGCCAGTTTCAGGGCGGCTTTGAAGCTTCCGGCCGCGGTAATCTGACGGCGGGGGCTCTCTGCAAAGGAAAAGAGCGACTCCAGCAACAGATCGCCGCCGCGGGAAGGCGAAAAGTTCTTTAATGTGAAATTGAAATTGCGCAGGGTAACGTTTTGTTCGCTGCCCTCGAAGCTCAGCACCGCCTCGGCATTGCGAATGTCGAGAAGGGTGACGTTCGGCAGCTTGTTCAGAAAGGTCAAATCGGTCTTTTTCTTGCCGATCCGGAATGCCAGCTTCGGTTTTTCGAGAATGAGCGTGTCGATATGCCCCTTCAGCAGCAGGTTCAGCGAGTTGTTTGCAGTAACAGTATCGCAAATGAGGGCGAGTCCGCTGCCTTCAGGACCGCTGATTCTGAGGTTTTTTGCGGAGCCGGAAAGAAACGGGGAGAATGAAACGGACTCGGCTGTGACATCGTATCCGAAGAGCCCTGCGAATGAGCCGAGCGCGAGCGGCGAGTTGAGAACGGCAAGGACGAGCGCACAGCAAAGCACTGCCAGTATGCCGGCTGCCACCAGTATCTTTTTCAGCCATCGGGAAGAGAGAAATGCTCGCATCGGTCTCCTTGTTCTGCTACATTATAGCATCTGACAAATGGGGAGGAGCGATGTCCCGATTGCGCATCATCACCATCATGATTATGTTCGTATTGCCGGCATGCGCTGGTAATGCTTATGCGGCTGCTGAGCGACTGATTCTTCCGCTTGAAACCCGGCCGGGGGTGACGGTGAAGGTTCTTCTGCAGACTCCGGATGTACCGTCCAAGGGGACGATCCTGTTGTTTCCCGGTGGTTCTGGCGCACGGCATTTTGGCGGTTCGGGCAGCGGTATATCTCTCGGAAACAATTTTCTGGTCAGGAGTTCGGGGCTGTTTGTGCAAAAGGGATATGCAACGGCAATTATCGATGCTCCTTCTGATCATGCCGACGGCATGTCCGATGCCTTCAGGGCTTCTCCCGAACACGCACAGGATATCCGGAAAATTATGGATGCACTTGCCACCCGTTCCGCCGGTCCTTTCTATCTCGCGGGAACGAGCAGGGGAACGCTTTCCGCCGCCTATCTGGCCTCAGTGTTGCCGCAAGGACAGGTTGCGGCGTTGGTGCTGACCGCAACGCTCGGTTCCGTAGGAAGTCTTCCGCTCGATGCCGTGAGCGTGCCGGTACTGCTGGTGCATCATATTCAGGATGACTGCAGGGCTTCTTCGCCTGCCGACGCGGCGGCCCTGACCGGGCGTTTTGTCAAAAGCTCGCAAGCAGTGTTTGTCGAAGCAGCCGGAGGAAGCAGCGGCTCGGACGGCGGGCGGGGGAAGCGACGGACCGGAGGCGCCGGAGGCCCCTGCAGCGCGTTGACACACCATGGGTTTCTCGGGATGGAAGACAAGGTTGTCACCGTCATAACCGAATGGCTTTCCGGGAAGCCGGCGCCGAAGCGGATCAGCGATTAGCCGGCGGCAGGAGATCCCGTTTTTGTCGGCAATGCGATGAAGATGTTTTTGGCTTATTTTTTTGCAACACGATTGCGGCCAAGGTTTTTTGCCTGATAGAGCGCCTCGTCCGCGCGCCGGATCAGGCTTTCGAGCGTGTCCCCTTCTTTCATTTCCGTAACGCCGAGACTTACAGTTACCGGTTCATCATGGTAAAAAGACCGGCGTTCAATCGCTTTACGAAGTTTTTCCGCCATGGATGCGGCGCTTGTTTTTGTCGTCTGCGGTGTGATGATCAGGAACTCTTCTCCGCCCCATCTGCCCGAAATGTCCGACAACCGGATATTTTCCCGAAAGGTTTCCGCAACGGCACGGAGCACTTTGTCTCCGACCTGGTGTCCATAGGTATCATTGACCTGTTTGAAGTGATCGATGTCCGCCATGACAAGCGAAAGCGGCGTTTTATAGCGGCGCGAACGGGCGATTTCGCGTGAGAGCAGGTCGTCAAGGGTCTGGCGGTTATAGATGCCGGTGAGTTTGTCGATGGTTGCGGCCAGTCGCAGCTGTTCTTCAAGACGTTTTCGTTCCGTAACATCCCTGAGCATGAGGACATAGCCGACAAGATCCTGCTCGTGATCCCAGATGCCCGAAACCCTGCACTCCAGCGAGAGAGGATTGCCGTTATCCTTGCGGTCTATCGTGAAGTGGTATTCTCCCCGTTTTTTCACCGCGGCAAGTGCGCGGTTCAGGCGGTTCGGCGTAATGTCGTGCCGGGCGTGAATATCTTCGAGGCGCTGGCCGATCACTTCTCCTGCACGGTATTCCAGCAGTCGTTCTGCAACCGGATTGAAATACTTGATCTGCAGGTTGAGATCGGTTGCAATGATCGCACTGTCGGTTGAGGAGCGCATGATGCTGTCAAGATACAGCGATTTCTCCCAAGAGACCTTGAGCGCCTTTTGCAATTGCTCTTCTTTTTCCCTGACGACTTCCCTCAGGGACTCGGTATACCGGCCTTCCACTCCCCTGACGATGTCAGATTGCGTAATAAGTCCGGCCAGAACGCCGTCATCGCCGGTTACCCCGAGTCTTCGGCAGTGATGAGTGGTCATGACCCTGATCGCCTCGTGCAGCGGCGCGTCGCTTGAGATCGTCCTGATCGGGCTGCTCATGACCTGGTCAACCGAAAGGGTATCGAGAGCGCGTTTTTCATGGATGAGACGGGTCATGTCCCGCTCGGTGATAATGCCCACCGGCTTCAGATCCTGCTCGATGAAGATACAGCTCATCCTGTGCTGCGCCATGAGCGAGAGCGCTTCACGCACCGGCCTGCCTGACGGAATGGTCACAACGGAGCGGTTCATGATGGTGCTCACTTTTTTGACTTCGACAAAGTATTCGATGCCGAGATGTGCTGTCAGGTCCGACAGGGTCAGGACACCGGAGATCTGCCCTTTTGCATTGACGATGACCAGATGGCGGATTCTGTTGTGGGCAAAAAGGGTAAAGGCTTCATAAATAGTGACAGAGCCGGGGGCGGTAATAACCGGTGAAGACATGAGGTCCCCGATCCGGGTTGATGCGAAATCGACATTGCGGTCTGCACACGCGACCACGTTCCGTTCGGTGAAGATGCCGAGCGGCATGGTATTTTCAACCACGATTACACAGCTGATCCGACGTTTGCGCATCAGGGCGATGGCTTCGTCAGCGGAAGCATGAGGAGCAATGGTCGTTACCGGGTCGGTGAGGATGTCCCTGACGGCGATGGCCAATGCATGTTTTGACAGCCGGCTTGCTTTCATGATACTGCCCATGATAGCACAATGCTCTTTCTGCAGAAAACAGGG
>JAAYUK010000164.1 GCA_012517735.1 Nitrospiraceae bacterium | reverse complement strand
GGACAGGATTCTAACCTAAATAAGTTGCACAAGTAGTTGTACAATTACTTGTGCAACCAAAGGGGAGGAAGACGATGAATCCGGTGGAAGTGATAACGTCAGTGCAACGGCGTCGGCGCTGGACCGTGCACGAGAAGCAAGAGCTAGACACTTGGGGTCAGGTCTTTACTCTTGACAAGCCAAGCAATGTTGCATAGAATACGACATGGCACGCCCACTGCGAATAGAGTACGACGGAGCAGTCTATCACGTAACCAGCCGAGGAAATGATCGCAAAGCAATCTATCGGGACGACGAAGACCGAGAGCAGTTTCTTGTAATACTTGCCAAGGTAAATAAGCGTTTCAACTGGATTTGTCATGCCTACTGCCTCATGAATAACCATTATCACCTCATCATAGAAACCCCAGATGGAAATCTCTCAAGCGGCATGCGACAGCTCAACGGCATGTACACGCAACTATACAACAGGAGATACAACCGAAGCGGTCATATATTTCAGGGCAGATACAAAGCAATCCTGATAGAAAAAGAGAGTCATCTTGCGGAAGTCTGCCGCTATGTCGTACTGAACCCCGTGAGAGCCCGGTCAGTGAAAAGCCCCGAACAGTGGCAATGGAGCAGCTACAGTGCGACAGCCGGGAAAGCATCGGCCCATGCGTGCCTGAGCACCGAGTGGATCGAATCATTCTTCAGCGCACATCGGGCACAGGCACGGCGCAAGTATGAGGAGTTTGTGTCAGCCGGGGCTGCCAGAGATTGTTTATGGGACAATCTCACCGGGCAGGTGCTTTTAGGGAGCGAAGAATTTGCCGGGAGATTTCAGGAAGCACTGAAAGGACAGGAGAAGGTGAGAGAAATACCGAAGCATCAGAGGTATCTGTCCCGACCGGGACTGGAAGAACTGTTGAGCGAAACAGCTATTGCTGACAAGGAAAAACGGAACGAGAAGATCAGAGAAGCAATACTACAGCATGGATACAGCAACAAAGCGGTTGCAGAGCATCTTGGGCTCCACTATTCAACAATCAGCAGATTACTCAGTTCTCATGAAGCGCAAAAATAAAGACCTGACCCCCAGAAGTGACCCCCAGAAGCCGGGACATCGGGCGGATTTCAGAATAAAGCTGATATTAGACGGGCAAAGCGTACATGATTCATAAACAGGCCACCAGCGCCGATTTCTTTGTTTTTTGCCCATAAAATCAAACCGATCCTCTTTCATTGACCAATTTCGCAGGCGGCAGGTACAATTTTAGACCATGCGCCACGCCGATTTTGTCCCCTTACATGTGCATACCGAATACAGCCTGCTGGACGGCGCCATCAAGATCGATGAGCTGGTTGCGCAGGCTGCCGAATACAAGATGCCTGCGGTCGCCATTACTGACCATGGCGGCATGTTCGGCGCGCTCGAATTCTATAAGAAAGCGACCAAGGCCGGGGTAAAGCCAATCATCGGCTGCGAGGTCTACATAGCTCCGGGCAGCCGGTTCGACCGTCAGAAAGCTAATATCGACGGGCTCTCTGAGGAAGCGGCATTTCACCTGATCCTGCTTGCCCGCAACCGCGACGGGTACCGCAATCTCTGCGAACTCGTGACCCGCGGCTATCTGGAAGGATTCTATTACAAGCCGCGTATCGACAAAGACCTCCTTGAGCAATGCAGCGGCGGACTGATCGGACTTTCCGCATGTCTTCAGGGCGAGGTGCCGTTCTATCTGCAGCACGACCGAATCGATACCGCGCGGGAGCGGGCGCTCTGGTACAAACATGTCTTTGGGCCGGAGAATTTCTATCTCGAAATCCAGAACAATGGAATTCCTGAGCAGGAGGAGGTGAATCGCAAGCTCATCGAACTGAGCCGAGAGCTGCATATCCCGCTTGTTGCGACGAACGATTGCCACTACCTGCGTCAGAACGACACCCGTGCGCACGATATCCTCCTCTGCATCGGAACCGGCAAAACGGTCAATGACGAGAAGCGGATGTCGTTCGGCACGGATCAATGCTATTTCAAGTCTCCTGAAGAGATGAAGTCATCATTTGCTGACGTGCCGGAGGCGATCGCCAATACGATCACGATTGCGGAACGTTGCAATTATGAATTCGAACTCGGCAGGCATCTGCTGCCGAAGTATCAGGTGCCGGACGGCTATACGCCCGAAAGCTATATGGAGGAGCTCGCGGTTGCCGGACTGAAGAAGAAGCTGAAGGGCGATCTGCCGCAGGAATATCAGGACCGCCTTGCGTTTGAGCTCAACGTCATTACCAAGATGGGCTTTGCATCATACTTTCTGATTGTCTGGGACTTCATCAATTTTGCAAAGACGCGCGGCATTCCGGTCGGTCCGGGCAGAGGCTCGGCTGCCGGCAGTCTGATTGCCTACGGACTCGGCATTACCGAGATCGACCCGATCCGGTACCACCTGCTCTTTGAGCGTTTTCTGAATCCGGAGCGCGTGAGCATGCCGGATATTGATGTCGATTTCTGCCGCGACCGGCGGCAGGAAGTGATCAATTACGTGCAGGAAAAGTACGGCAAGGAGAGCGTTGCCCAGATCATTACGTTCGGAACACTGGCATCAAAGGCTGCAGTGCGCGATGTCGGCCGTGTGCTGAATATGCCGTATGCCGACGTTGACCGTATCTCGAAACTGATTCCCTCGGGGCCGGATGTAAAGTCGCTCGATCACGCGCTGAAGCTGGAGCCGCAGTTGCGGGAGCTGTACGAGAACGATCCGCAGGTCCATGAACTGATCGACATCGCAAAGAGGCTTGAAGGGCTCTCGCGCCACGCATCCACCCATGCAGCCGGGGTGGTTATTGCCCCTGAGCCGCTGACGAGATTTACGCCGCTCTACAAACAGGCGTCGGATGATGCCATCACCACCCAGTTCGACATGGGTTCGGTCGAGGCGGTCGGCCTGCTGAAGTTCGACTTTCTCGGCCTTAAGACGCTGACGATTATCGAAAAGACGCTCGCATTTCTGCGGGAGCAGGGCAGAGGCATTGATATCAATGCGATTCCGCTCGATGATGAACCGACCTACAGGCTCCTCAGCTCCGGTGAAAGCACCGGCATATTCCAGCTCGAAAGCGCGGGCATGCGGGACATTCTGGTGAAGATGCAGCCGAACGTGATCGAAGACCTGATCGCTCTCGTTGCGCTGTACCGCCCCGGTCCGATCGGCAGCGGCATGATCGACGAATTCATCAAGCGCAAAAAGGGTGAGGTGCCGATCGAGTATGATCTGCCACAGCTCGCCGAGGTGCTTGCCGAAACATACGGCATCATCCTGTATCAGGAACAGGTCATGATGATTGCGAACAAGGTCTGCGGGTTCAGCATGGCGCAGGCGGATGTCCTGAGAAAAATCATGGGGAAGAAGAAGCCCGAGGAGATGGCGAAGCAGAAGGAAGGCTTTGTCAGGGGCGCGGTGGAGCGTGGCGTGCCCGAGCAGAAGGTTGTTGCGCTTTTCGAACTGATCGCAAAGTTTGCGGAGTACGGCTTCAACAAATCGCACTCTGCGGCATACGGTTACGTTGCTTACCAGACCGCCTATCTGAAGGCGCACTATCCGGTGGAGTTCATGACCGCCAACCTGACCTGCGATATGGGCGACACCGACCGCATCGTTACGCTGATCGAAGAGTGCCGGGCCATGGGAATCGCCATCCTGCCGCCTGATATCAACAAAAGTGAGCGCGAATTCAGGATCGATGGCACCTCGATCCGCTTCGGCCTCGAAGCGGTCAAGGGGGTTGGAACCGCGGCAATCGAAATCATGCTGCAGGAGCGCGCAAAAGCCCCATTCGCCTCGTTCGAGGATTTTTTGAGCCGCGTTGACGGCAAAAAGGTGAACAAGAAGGTCGTCGAAAGCCTGATCAAGGCGGGGGCATTCGATCTGGTCTATGCTGCCGAAGGATTGAATATGTTTACCGCGCGTGCGACCGCCATGGAGCTTGCGCTGAATCCGCCCAAAACGATCTCAGCTGGCCCCGGGCTGTTCGCCGAGCCTGAAGTGCCGGCTTCTGAGCGGCCGATCTGGGATGAGCCGACCCTGCTGGGCTACGAGAAGGATGCCCTTGGATTCTTCATATCGGGGCATCCGATGAACAGGTATCGCAAGGCGCTCTCGAGCATGAATGTCATGCGGATCAGCGATCTGCTGAAGCGGATCGAACAAAGTAAGGGCGATGAGGATGAGCGGATCGAGGCGCAGATTGCCGGCATCATTACGGAAATGAAAACCAAGGCGCGCGAAAAGGGCGTGACCGGGTTTGTGACGATCGAGGACGAGACCGGCAGGATCGAGGCGTTGGCATTCGGCAAGACGTATCAGGAGAACACCGAACTGCTCAAAAAGAACACCCTGGTCATCTTGAAGGGCAATGTGATGCGCGCGGAAAAGGGCGCGCGGATCATGGCCCGTGATGTCAGGAGTCTGGCCGAGGTTGAGGTGCGGGAGCGGTTTGAGGTGACGGTCGATTGCTCCGATCCCGTCGCCGCACAAAAAACCTTCGCACAGCTCAAAAAGCTTTTGAGCGAGGATGCGCAGCCGGGCACCGGCAATGGCGGAACGGTCTCGATCCGCTGTCTTTTGCCCGATTCGTGTGTTATCATAGCTACACAGCTGTATCCCTGCCATAATTTTGCCGCAGAGGCCGAACGGACCGCAGCCTGCACGGTGCGGGTCATCTAGCAGGCCGAAGCGGTGCTTTTGTCTCGACGCGCAGGGGAATGGTAAGGGGGAGCATTGGCCTATTATCTCGATTTTGAAAAACCGATTGAGGAACTCGAAAACCAGATCGAGGAACTCAAACGTCTCTCAGACGGGGGCGATCTGGATATTACGGAGGAGATCAGCAACCTCGAAAAGAAGGCGAACGATCTTCGCAGGGATATCTATTCGCAGGTGGATGCCTGGCAGAAGACCCTTATAGCACGCCATCCTGAACGACCCTATACCTTGGACTATATCAATCTGCTGGCCGAGGACTTTGTGGAGCTGCACGGAGACCGCCGCTTTGCGGATGATCCCGCGATTGTCGGCGGGATCGGTTCGATCGGTGGCATCCCGATGATGATTATCGGCCACCAGAAAGGCCGCGGAACGAAAGAGCGCATCCAGCGCAATTTCGGTCAGCCGAACCCGGAGGGATATCGCAAAGCGCTCCGCCTGATGAAGCTTGCCGAGCGGTTCAGACGGCCGGTTGTGACGCTGATCGATACGCCGGGGGCATATCCCGGCATCGGTGCGGAAGAACGGGGGCAGGCCGAGGCGATTGCGACGAATCTGCTTGAGATGTCCCGCGTGCGGGTGCCGATCGTGTCGATGGTGATTGGCGAGGGAGGCAGCGGCGGCGCGCTTGGTCTGAGCGTCGGCGACCGGCTCGCCATGCTGGAGCATTCGGTCTATTCGGTTATCTCGCCGGAAGGGTGTGCCGCGATTCTCTGGAAAAAAGGCGCAGGAGAGCTGCGGCAGGAAGACTTTGCCCGTGCAGCCAATGCGCTCAAGCTGACCGCGCAGGATCTGAAGGAATTGAAGATCATCGATGACATCATTCCCGAACCGCTCGGCGGCGCCCATCGTGATCCGGAAGATGTGGCCAGGCG
>JAAYUK010000163.1 GCA_012517735.1 Nitrospiraceae bacterium | reverse complement strand
TTTCCCTCTGTGGTAATATGTGCAGTATACGTTGCGTTTCTGGAAAGAATTCATACTGAGGAGGAGCGATATGGACAGGATTCTGCGCATCGATATGGGGGCCGAAGGCGGTCCGAAGACGACGATAACCGATTTGGGCGAATATGCGGGACTCGGTGGCCGCGCCATGACATCCGCGATTGTGGCAAAGGAGGTCCCGCCACTCTGTCATCCTCTGGGTGCTGAAAACAAACTGGTCATAGCCCCGGGATTGCTGAGCGGCACGATTGCGGCGATGTCGGGCCGCCTTTCGATCGGCTGCAAAAGCCCGCTGACCGGGGGCATCAAGGAATCGAATGCGGGGGGGCAGCCGGCTCAGGTTCTGGCTCGCCTCGGGTATGCCGCCATCGTATTGGAAGGCAAGCCGGCTGACGACACGCTCTATAAGATCGTCATCAACAAGGACGGGGTCAGTATTGCTGCCGACAACAGCCTGAAGATGAAGCCGAATTATGATCTCGTCGAAAAGATGAAGCAGGAGTTCGGTGAGAAGATCTGCTGCATTTCGATCGGTCCTGCCGGTGAGATGAAGATGAATGTTGCGTCCATCGCCTGCACCGACATGGAGTTGCGGCCAACCCGCCATTGCGGCAGGGGAGGTGTCGGCGCGGTCATGGGATCAAAAGGAGTCAAGGTTATCGTCCTCGACGACTCCGGCATGACGGTCAGGGCGCCGAAGAATCCTGACGCCTTCAAGGATGCCAACAGACGTTTTGTCGAAGGGCTCATGAAGCATCCGGTAACCGGGCAGGGATTGCCGGCGTATGGCACGAACGTGCTTACCAACATCCTGAGCGAAGCCGGTGGATATCCAACCTTCAACTTCAAACAGGGCAGCTTTGACGGTGCATCGAAGATCAGCGGTGAGACACAGGCTGAACTCGAAAAGAAACGCGGCGCAAATCCTACGCACGGATGTCATCGGGGCTGCGTCATCCGCTGCTCCGGCATTTATCACGACAAGGACGGGAAATACCTGACCAAACAGCCGGAATATGAAACCGTCTGGTCGCATGGCGGCAACTGCGGCATCGATGATCTCGATGCGATCGCCATGCTCGATTTCCTGGATGACAATATCGGCGTTGACACCATCGAAATGGGCGCTACGATCGGCGTCGCCATGGAGGCCGGTATTGCGCGGTTCGGAGACGCAGAGGCGGCCATCCGTCTCGTGAAGGAAGTCGGCCAGGGCACCCCGCTCGGTCGCATTCTCGGCGGCGGGGCGGCCATTACCGGCAAGGTGTTCGGTGTCGAGCGCGTTCCGGTGGTCAAGGGGCAGGCGATGCCAGCGTATGATCCGCGAGCTGTCAAGGGCATCGGTGTTACCTACGCGACCTCTCCGATGGGGGCGGACCATACGGCCGGATATGCAGTGACCGCCAACATTTTGAAGGTCGGTGGCTATGTCGATCCGCTCAAGTCGGAAGGACAGATAACGCTCTCGCGGGACCTGCAGATTGCGACTGCCGCGGTTGATTCGACCGGCATGTGCATATTTATTGCCTTTGCGGTACTCGATCAGCCGGAGACGTTCCAGGCGCTGCTCGATCTGCTGAATGCCTGCTATGGACTCAACCTTACCGGTGACGGAGTCGTTGAGCTCGGCAAAAAGGTATTAAGCATGGAGCGTGAGTTCAACGCGCGTGCTGGATTCACCAAAGACCATGACCGCCTGCCGCGGTTCTTTTCCCAGGAAAAGCTCGCTCCGCATCAGGTGACGTTTGATGTGAAAGACGAAGACCTCGACAAGGTGTTCAACTGGTAGTATCAGAGACGGCGTGCTGAGCCGGCAAGCGGCTCAGCACGCCGTTCGTGAATACATGAAAATAACCGTGAAATTGTTTGCAACACTCCGGACCGGACGGTTTGAACAGGGGGAACTGGACATTGCCGAGGGTACGACGGTTTTGCAGGTGATCGGAACGCTTGCGATCCGGCCTGATGAAGCGGCTATTGTCTTCCTGAACGGGCGTCATGCCGATGCACACCAGGCGCTTTCCGACGGTGATACCCTCAGTATTTTCCCTCCGATCGGCGGGGGCTAATTCGCGGAATAAATCTTTTTAATTGGTACAAACCCGCCGGAAAGCGTTAGACTTTTCCGAAGCAGAAAACGTCAGTCTGCTTCAGAAAGGGTATGCATGGATCGAGATACGCTTCCCACATTTTTTGAAGTGCACGAATATGAGGGACTGATCTCCCTGCCGATCGTCGAACATGCTGTTCAGGCAAGCGGCCTTTCGGTGCATGAGGTCGAAGAGGTTGCCCTCGCATCAGGTTTTCTTCCCAAACGGTATCAGCGGAACCGCAAGCTCTTTTCGGTCGCGGATCACCTCCGACTTCATCGTTCGTATGTTGCACTGGTCGGATGCGGCGGGCTGGGCGGGTATGTCGCGGAAATGCTCGCGCGCTGCGGCGTCGGACATCTCATCTGCATTGATCCGGACTGCTTTGTCGAGCACAACCTGAACCGCCAGCGTTTCTGCACCATTTCTTCCCTCGGCAGGCCAAAAGTCAAAGTTATTGCCGAGGCATTGAGAGACATCAATCCGTCCACAGTGGTTTTCCCCCATGTTGAGGCGTTTCATATCGACCGAGCCGCCGACCTGCTCGGTCCTGCCGATATCGTCATTGATGCGCTCGATTCGATTGAGTCTCGCAGCGAACTGGCGGCCGCAAGCCGGGCGCTTGGAAGACCGTTTGTGCATGGCGCCATTGGAGGATGGTATGGGCAGTTCGGCCTGCAGGCCCCTGACAGCAATGCGCTTCACCAGTGGCTTGATGATTCGCGCGGCAAGGCGGGGATCGAGGAGCAGCTCGGCAATCCGTCGTTTGTCCCGCCACTGGTCGCAGCCATACAGGCGGCCGCAACGGTAAGAATACTGCTTGGCAGGGAGGATGTCGAGTGGGGGAAGGTCTTTTTTTCAGACCTCCAGCGCATGTCGTTCGATTCTGGCATACTATAGGGCATATGCTTTCTCAATACGCTGTCTGATCTGAAAGGATACGCCCAATGAAACAGATTTTCCGCGAAAGCCCGTCGCTTGAGGCGGCGCTTGCATTGCTGCGTCAGGCTCTTCAGCAGCGCACTGCAGGCTATATGTCCGCTGAAACCATACCGGTGCGATCTTCCCTTGGCCGAGTTACTGCGCAGGCTGTCCTGGCCCGCTGCTCGTCCCCTGCATATCATTCTTCCGCAATGGATGGATACGCCGTGCGGTTCCGTACCACCGTCGGTGCGTCCGAAACAAATCCCTTGCTCCTGAAACTTGGCGTTGATGCGTTGTACGTTGATACCGGAGACCCTTTGCCGGCCGGCTTCGATGCTGTTGTCATGATCGAGGATGTGAATGCGGTTGATGAGGCGATCGAAATTTATGCTTCCGTTGCGCCTTATCAGCATGTGCGGGTAATTGGTGAGGACATTGTTGCGACCGAGATGATCGTTCCCGAAAATCACCGCCTGCGGCCGGTGGACATGGGAGCGATGCTCGCAAGCGGTCACCTCGAGGTGAGCGTTCGCAGGCAACCGCTCGTCGCTGTCATTCCGACCGGCTCTGAGTTGGTCGAGCCCGAGACGGTGCGCGACCGGATGCCGCAGGCGCCCGAGATTATCGAATACAATGCAACGCTCTTGGGTGGCATGGCAGAGGAGGCAGGAGCGAGGACGATGCGGCTGCCCATCATTGCCGATCGTCTGGACGAGATCAAGGCAGCATTGCGCACTGCGGTGGAGGAAGCGGATATTGTTGTGATCAATGCCGGTTCCGGAAAAGGATCGGAAGATTTTACCGCCCAGGCGATTGCCGAACTGGGGGAACTGGTTTTTCACAGCGTGGCGATCAAGCCGGGGAAGCCGGTCATTGCCGGGTTTGTTGGGAATACCCCGGTTTTTGGTATTCCGGGGTACCCGGTTTCGGCATATCTGACCTTTCATCTTTTCGTCGTGCCGGCGATCTCTCATCTGTTGGGCGTGAGCATCGGAGCATCGGAACGCCTGGACGCCTTCATTTCCCGTCAACTCTCCTCTCCGCTGGGGGTGGACGAGTTCGTCCGGGTGAAGGTCGGCGCTGTGGGGGAAAAGCTGGTTGCGACGCCGGTGGGACGCGGTGCCGGCCTGCTGATGTCGGTTGTGCGTGCTGATGGATTTGTGCGGGTTCCGGCTGATTCCGAAGGTGTTGCCGCCGGGGGCACCGTGCAGGTTGAGTTGTTGCGGAGCCGTGATTCGATCCGAAATACCGTTGTCTGTATCGGCAGTCATGACAACAGTCTCGACCTCATTGCCAACTGTTTGCGTCACCGTTACCCCGAAATGTCGCTTTCTTCGGCGCATGTCGGGTCGATGGGCGGGCTGATGGCCCTCAAGCGCGGCGAAGCTCATATTGCCGGGACCCATCTGCTCGATGAAGAAAGCGGCGAGTATAATGCTCCGTATCTGAAGCGTTTCCTGCCCGACTGTCCGGTCGTACTGATCAACCTTGCCTACCGTCAGCAGGGGTTTGTTGTGAAGAAGGGCAATCCGAAGGGAATCCGGACGTTTCATGACCTTGTCCGCGATGATGTCGTCTTCGTCAACCGGCAGGCTGGGTCGGGCACGCGACTTCTGCTCGACAAGCACCTGCGCGACCTTGCGATAGACCCTGACCGGATTGCTGGGTATGATCGGGATGAATATACCCATTTGGCTGTAGCTTCAGCGGTATTGACCGGACTGGCTGACACCGGACTGGCCGTTCTCTCATCAGCCAGGGCGCTTGATCTTGATTTTATTCCGGTAGCGGAAGAGCGGTACGATCTGGCGATTCCCGAAGCGTATTTCGGGCAGCCGATTATCCAGCGGTTGTTGTCAGTTATCCGTGAGGACGCCGCATTCAGGGAATCGGTTCTGGCGATGGGCGGATACGACCTCAGGGATATGGGCACGATCATGTTCAGAAGCGGGCAGTGCATTGAGCCGTGAACTCAAAACGCTCAATGTCGATAATCCCTGAACTGGCATGAGCCCGAAAGGACTGGTAACAGACTTCATTTCCGGACGGTGACCGAGAATGAGCGGTGTTGATTGCTCTGCCGGGGAAATAGCAATTCTCCGTTTATCTCAGGTTCAATACGCTTTGTTGACATTTGATCGTATGCTGTGCAATGATAGAACCCAAGATGAAGTTCGCTGTATGAGTATGTTTTAAACCACGGGTCGGTCACGGCTGCGTGGTTTTTTTCTTGAAGCGGATGCTTCAGTATTTTTTGTGAGGAGGAAGAGCAGAATGGCAAAGGGGACAGTGAAGTGGTTTAATGAATCCAAGGGA
>JAAYUK010000162.1 GCA_012517735.1 Nitrospiraceae bacterium | reverse complement strand
TCCCCACGCCTGAAAACCGCCATGAGTCGGAGCTCTCCTTTCCGGAGTGCAACACGCAGCACAATCCCCTGATCACCGTTAAAGATACTTCTGGTGTAATCATTGCGTTCCATGAGAACCGGCTCTCCGGGGGCAAACTCAACAGGCCGGTCAAATCCCTCCCGTTCAAGCGCCATGGCATGAAAGACGCGATTTACGGCATCCGAGCCGGTTGCATAGACGTTGGTCACGCAGAGAATCCGGAATGCCTCGAAATGCGCAAAAAGGCGGGAGATATCCCTCAGGGATGTCTCTGAAAATCCATCCCTGCCGTAATAATGGCGCTTACTGACCAGCGTGCGGAAATCCGGAAGTCCCATAATCATGGTGCGATACCATGCATCGCAGAAGTCTGACAATATGTTGTCCGACATCGATGCATCCAAAAATGCAGCCCCCGAAAAACTGCACTCCTGCGCGCTCCGGCATGGCTGAAGCAGAGGATCGGAGGAGCTCCACAGCTCCCCTGCCGCGCCGCGCCGCACCGCATCGGCAAGCATGGAGATTTGTCTGCCGGCACGGTCATCCGCCCGCATCCGGAAGCTCTCGGAAAGACGAACGATCCCGAGAGAAAGGGCTCCCGGACACTGCTGCCCGAACTGTATCAGTTCAGCCAGCACCGCACCGGCATCGACCGAAGGCAACTGATCAGCATCGCCAAGGAGAACAAGCAGGGCATCCTCCGGCAGTGCGCTTATCAGACGCTCCATGAGAAAGAGATCGATCATGGATGCCTCATCCACAACAAACACGCGCCCAGGCAATAGATTCCATTCGTTGTGCATGAAATCATCGCGGGAAGGAGAATACCGGAGCAGCCGGTGCAGTGTCAGCGCCTCACCAGAAGCAGGCAGTGAGCCGTCATGAAGCACTGAATTGTTTTTCCCCCGTATCGACTCATTCATCCGCTGAGCCGCCTTGCCGGTCGGTGCGGCAAGAACAACATCGCCCGGAACAACACCAAGCTGCTGCGCAACCCGTAGCAAGGAGACCACGATCGACGTTTTCCCGGTTCCGGGGCCTCCGGAAATGATCGATACCCGGTGCGTCAGCGCCACCACAAGAGCATTCTTTTGTTCATCGGTAAGGCTGACCGGTCCATCGCCGGTTCTGCTCAATGCATCCTCAACAGCATCCCTGCTGAACATGCCGGACGGCTTCCCGGCAAACAGGCGGAGCCGTTCGCAGAATCTGTTTTCCAAGCGGAGCATGCGTTCAAGATAGAGTCCGCCGGCATCCAGAAGAAGCGGTTTATATTCCCCAACAGTTCCGACCAGTGTTTCACGAACATGAGACGGCAACCGGCTTACAAGCGTGTTCAGCTCTGCGGACGGATACGGATTCATAGCGTCGTCCGGATCTGCGCTCATCAATGCCCGTGCATACTCAGCCAAATCGCCCTTCCCTGCTGACAAGGGGAGAAATGTGTTGCCCTGTCGCACGGCAACAAGGGCACAAAGGGCAAGCAGTACCAGCACCTTTCGCGTTTCATGGTCGCAATCAGCCGGCGCAAAGGAAACGATTTCGGCAGCAAGGTGCACCACATCGTCTTCCATGGCGAACGAGCGCACCCCGTTGCGAAGCCGGTTCAGAAACTGTTCGTAGTCGGCAGTCTCCGCAGGAAAGCCCTGCATGCCGGCAAATGCGATCCGGGCTGTACCCAAGGCTGACAAGCGCTGCGTCCGGCTCATGACAGAGCTCCTTCAAGCATCGTCCCCCTGATCAGTTTCTGTTCAAACGTCAACAATTCGGACCATGCCGGCCGGCTCACCAAAACACCCGACTGCCCGGCGTCAGGATGCATGCCGCGGACAAAGCAGTATACGATCGACCCGATCCGTTCTTGGTAAGCGGTCTCGGTGCTGATCCTGAGCAGTTTGCAGAGTGCCATCAGGTACAGTTTGCTCTGCAGGTCATAGTGCAGTGCGAAATGTCCGCTCAGCTTCTCAGGCGAGTAGTCAGGCAGAATGTCGGTCTTCCAGTCGCAGAAATGCACCTTTCCGTTCCAGGTGAACGCCAGATCAATGAATCCCTTCACGAAACCGCGCCCGATCGTAATCTCCTGCCAGTGAGATTCAGCAATCCCGGGCATGCCTTCCTCGGGGAAGGGATAGAGGAATTCGACTTCAGACGCAACCTCATCGGCCATGACGATGCCGGGAATCCGGCTGCCGTCCGCAAGGACAATACTGCTCATCAGGGCATTGTACACAAGCGTCAGCAGGTAGTCGGCATGCTCTCCGCCAACGCCCTCACACGCCAATGCACGCTCAGCAAGAAAACGTGCCCTCCCCGATAATTTCCAGGTTTCGCTATCTCCCTTTGCCTCCACCAGTTCCTGAAAGCGGATCTGTTCCATCACGGCATGCAATGCCTTGCCAAATCGAGGGCCTGACGGCGTATCGAGCGGTGATGTTTTTCTGCCTCCTTCGGCAACCCGGTCATCAAATATCGCGTCCTCGTCTCCTTCAGGCCCTGCATGGCCTTCGGACACTCTCTTCATTCGGGAGTAGGAGGTAACCTCAAATCCGGCATGCTGCTCACGCAGTGCAGCAAAGCGTTCTGCCTCGCGTTGCTCATTGTGCTCATCAGCAGAAAATTGCACGCGTGCACATACATCCGTAATGTTTTCATTCCCTGAAGTCCCGGAAGCAGCAAACGGCGGTGTTCTCATGACCATACCCTTCCGCTCCAAAGAAGCCCTGTCGCGCACCATCGCGTCAAGGCGGTCATTCAAAAGACGGTACATCCCGACCGTCTTCGAATACTTTTCCGGGGGGATATAGGGCAGATACAATCGTGCCTTTGCCCTGGTTGTTGCAACATAGAGGAGCCTCCGGTCCTCATCGTCGCGCTCTTCCTGAGCTGACTGCTTATGCTCAGCCATCCCATCGATATGAATGACCGCCCTGCCGCTTTCTTCGTGATAGAGCTGAAAATCATTGGACGGGGCTGCGCCATACCCTCCATACAAGAACACAACAGATGCCTCAAGCCCCTTGCTTTTATGCATGGTCATGATCTGTATCGCTTCCTTGTCCGTCTCGAGACGCTGTATGGTTCCGTCCTCACGCGCCGGCTCACGCACCCCTTCAATGCAGTCGGACAGCATCTGATTAAGATCAGCCAGCTCCTTGCCGCCCGTGCCGGCTTCTTCAAGCAGCATCTCCAGAATATGCAGGTAATCGGTCAGTTCACGCTCCGATTCCTCAAAAAAAATGATCCTGCGCACCAGTCCGCTTTCATGGATAATGCTTGAAAAGAGTTCAGGAAAATTCCTGCGTCGGGCAAGCACGTGCCAGTCGAGGAGCCGTTTGACCAGAGGATCGCTTTCGGGCAGTCCCTTGCAGCTCAACAGCTGATCGATCGGAACACCGAAAAACGGGGTCATCCACGCACGAAACCGCCGGGACTCGTCAAAAGGGTGCTCCACAGCAAGCAGCAGATCACGGATATGCTCGGCCTGTGGCGTCTGGAAAAGACCGTTGAGCTTATAAAAGGCAAAGGGGAGCCCGGCCTCGCGGAGAAACGCCGCGACACGCCGGCCCTCCGACTCTTTCCGGGTGAGAATGAAAATGTCATTCGGTTTGAGATCGGCTATGCCTCCGGCAATGAGGTTCCGGATCTCGACAGCGATTGCCCTGCCCAGTACATTCAGATAATACGGAGTATGGACCTTCTCGACATCGGAGCCGAGTTCCCAAAGAACCACGGGCGCGATATCGCGACCGCTGCGGTCAACCACCCGGAATTCGGGCTTGCCGCAGGCAAGGTGATTGTCATACGTAATCCTGCCCCGAAAGAACGGAGCGTCGCCGGCCTGGCCGAAGATTTCATTGAATGCATTGATCAAGGTGGCAGTGGATCGATAGTTACTGACGAGACGAACTGGTGCCTGATGCGCGCACAAGGTGTTCCGCGCCGACAGGTAGGTAAAAACATCCGCCCCGCGGAATCCGTAAATGGCCTGTTTCGGATCTCCAACCAGGTAGAGAATGTTCCGGCCGCCGCTCCGCACAAAAATGTGTTCGAAGATCCGCCACTGGCGCTCATCCGTATCCTGCGACTCATCAATCAATGCATACCGATAACGGGAACGCAATGCACTGATCAGGGCATCCCGCTGGTTTCCTTCCAGTGCTTCGAGCAGATGATCGATCATGTCATCATAGTCGTACAGGCCGGCAGTGCGCTTCATGGCGTCGAGGCGCCTCTGTACCACAGGCAAAAACCGTTGGGCAACAATACCCCGGATCGTTACATAATGGCGTCGAACCTGCCCGAGAGCCTCGATATACGCCCTGACAGGCTCGCTCCACGACCGGCCGGCAGGGCATTTATCCAGGGTATACTGTGTCCACTCCGAGTCGCATCCAACAACCAGGTCACAGAGATTGAATTTCCGGCCCGCCCCGTCCAGCAGTTCGCTGAAACGCTCGAGCCTGGCAACAAGCGCCTTGACAGTATTGCCGTGTATTTTGTTCGCCTTTCCGTCTGCCTGCAGACGTTCGGGAAGTCCTTGCATTTGAACAATGCGTGCAAGATCCTCAAACGCCCGCAACAGGGCGGTCTCGTCGAACGAGGGAAGAATTGCCCGTTTTCGGGCATGACACGCGTACAATGCATCGTGAAGCGCATCCAGGGTCCGCCCGCCTGCCAGCCACGCATCCAGATAGGGCGCATAGGCTTCGTCACAGCTCAATTCCTTCCTGAGCGTTTCCAGAAACGCCTCCCGAAAAGCGCTCTTTCCATCGACAAGAGACTGCTCGAAAAGTCTGCCGCTGTTGAATGCATGCTCATTCACCACCCGCTGAAAAAAACTGTGGATCGTATGGATCGGGGCCATATCGAAACTGAACAGCGCCCGTTCAAGATGAACCTTTTCCTGAATGCCGATTTTCCAGCACCTGCCCCCGGGATTCTGCAATACAGGCTCGGTTGCCAGCACCTTTTCGATCATGGTGCGGATACGGCTGCGCAGCTCACCGGCAGCCCGTTCGGTGTAGGTGAGTACCAGGAGGTTATCGATATTCACCTTTTGGGTCAGAAGCAGCTCAATAAACAGATGTTCGATGGTAAACGTCTTGCCGGTTCCCGCCGAAGCCTCGATAACGGTATGCCGGTCTTTGGGGATGGCATCAAGGATATCAGGCCGCGAATAGTAGATCGTTCCCCTCATTGATCCCCCCCGCCCGCCGACTCGTTTTTCTCAATGACAAGCGTCTCAAAGAAGAGGCCGAGCCGCCGCATCGCCAGTTCCTCGGCAGCATCGTTCCAGGGTGATGCATAATCAGCGGCACGGACCGGCCCATGGGAGCAACTGTTGCCGTTCCGGCTGCTCTCCCGGGAGTCATTGATCAGGGTCTCCAGCGAACCGTTTTTCAACGCATATTTCCAATCGAGCACCGCATCCAGAGGCAACAGATAGTCATGGGCATGCCCTATAATGTCGCTCGTCAGATTCCTGAAATAATCCCGGCTGACCTCCTCTTCCGGAATCCTGAAGGAGAAGGACTTGATGCCATCCTCGCAGACGACCCGTACGGGGAACATCCCCTGCTTCGCCTTTCCCGCAACGGAAAGACAGAGAACGTCAAGAAAAGGCTGGAGAAGATACTTGTATGCAAAATATGCCATCTTGCGGGGGAACAGGACAAATGACCGGTCGAGATTGTCCGACAGCAGGCCGCTCCTCCCAGAAATCTCCACTTCGGAGCCGTCTGAAAGAGCGATGCTGATCGGAGACAAGGCCTGGTGCATCACCTCCTGCCGTCGCCCGAACCCGAAAAGAACCTGCACCATGCCTGCCGGACAGGCGGGATCCTCCCTGAGCTGTTCATACCACGCATGAATCAGCCTGAAATGCCGCCGCTGCTCAGCCTGCCGGAAAAAACCACTCGGCGTCCGTCCGTTCATCTCACTGATGCGGACCAGCTCGCCGTATACCTCAGGGACAATTTCAGGAAACGAGCTGGGACCGGAAGCCCTGTTCCAGCTCTGCACAAAAGCAGACCGCTGCAGGACAAGAGCATCAGGATAAACGGTTTCCAATGCCTCTTCGTTTCCCACGAGCGGGTCCTGAAAATCCTCTTCCCGCAGGCCGAGCTGAAAAGCAGCCCACCCCTGCAGCGGGCATTCGAGAAACCGCCGGATCGTGCGGAGCGGGATTCTGACCAGTGGTTTTTCTTCGCAGCAGCTCTCAGGCATGTTTTGGCGGAGTCCGAGCAGCTGCCGCACGCGTTGCGGCAGTTGTTTTTCAATGCTTCTGAGATCAGGCAACGCGCTTTTCCCGGCATGGATTATCGCGTGACGGACAGCCGCAATCTCCGCCTCCCTGCGCGCTTCCGGGGAATAGTTCGGAAGCCCGGTCTCCGGCGTTCCATAAAACCCCGGAAAGTACTCAGGGCTGAACCGACGGAGCGGATGCATGACCACCATGCGTTTCATCCCCTCAGAGCCGACATATCCCCGCTCAAGCATGAATTGAAGCTCTTTTATCACGGAAGACGGTTCTATCGGCTCCCCGGTCTGGCTGTCACGCGAAACGTAGGAGAGATAGAGACGCTCCTGCGTCGATATGAGGGTTTCCAGAAACATATACTGGTCACGTTCGCGCGCAGTGACATCTCCCGGCATCCTGCGTGCTCCCCGCAGGTCGAGCGGATTGCGCATATCCCGGGCAGGGAATCGGCCCTCTCCGAGCCCGAGGATGAATACCACCCGAAACGGAATCGGCCGCATCGGCAGAAACGAAGAAACCGATACGCCTCTCGCAAGATACTGCCCTTTATTCCCCGTCAGTTCCGAGAGCCCGTGCCGGATAAATTCGCAAGCGATACGGTAGGAAACCCTGGTATCGTCGATCTGGCGCTCCCGCAAAGCAGCAATAACTCCAAGACAGCGCGAAAAAGCCTGTTCGTCATCTTCTGTCACCGTCCCGATATAGGTGGTGACAAAGGCCTGAAAAAAAGCCGCCCATTCACCAAAGGTCATCCGCTGCTCAACAGCAAATCGCGCATCAGCAAACAAAGACCTGCACAGGGCAACAGCGAGTGCGGCGTTCGGCATGCTGCCCGGCCCGAACTCTTCGGGAAGATACGCATCACCCCCCGGCGCATCTGCTGAAAATGGTTTCTCGGACCCGCTTCGCAGACCACTCAGGAAAGCCCCGAGGGAAAGCCTTTTGATACCCTGATCCCAGTTGTACAGATCTTTCTCAATATAGGTTTCAGCGTGCGACCGCCGGTCCTGTCCATGAAATATGCCGGTTTTTTCGGTCCACAAGATCCATTCATCGGTATCAGCCTCCGGGAAACGGGCAATGACTGAAGGGTGCGTGATCAGCCGCAGCACATCCTCCCGACGGAATGGACCAAGGGGCAGTTCCAGCAAAAGCAGTACCGCCTCGCCTATTCGGGAATCTTTTGCGAGTGATGTATCGCTTACCGAATGCGGAATATCATGGATTTCCCGAAAAACCGAGGAGATGTGTGTGCAGTACCGGTCATAAAGCCCGCTGTCAGCAATAATGACCGCTATCTCATTGAAGCGCAGAGGAGGTTCGAGGGTATCGCTCATGACGAGCGACCAGATCTCATTGGCAACAATCTCAACCTCGCGCTGAACACCCGGACACGCGAGAATCCGGATGCTGGTATCGGAACTGAAGTCCGGGGCTGAAACGGGTTCAGAGCGTTCCGGTTTCCGGAAAAGAATATCGTGCTGAAGCTGATGCAGGAGCGTCGCCCCACGATCGAGCGGATCGTCGAACATTTCAGTAAAATTGCATTCGGTTATTGAATTCAGGATATGGATGTGCTCTCTTCCGGGGCGGCCCCAAAGCCGCAGGGCCGGTGTTTCAAGGGCGTTATCCAGATCAAACGGGTCCTCACTCTCCTCAAGCATGGACAGGGGGACCTTCCGGCTCAATCGCACCCACTGAGCCTTCTCACGCAACTCCTCAGAACGGGAACGAACGTCTTCCCAGTATTCCTGACACGGATTCAGCGAATAACAGCAGACATCGCGTGATCGGGCGATCTCCGCAACAACAGTGAGATAGGCCCGCGACAGATACGAAAATCCGAAGAGATGCAATTCCCCCGAAAAAACGTTTCCTCTCTGTGGCAGATGCTCAAGCGCCTCGGCATACGAAATGAGACGCCGGCCGTTGCTGTCCGACGCCTGAGCAAGACTGCCGCCCCGGCCCAGAATCATGTTCCAGACCGCACGCTGCCACCGTTCGGTCGAAAAGAAGGGTTCTCGCTGCAGAGCAGGCTCGCCGCGTTTCCATTTCCTCAACATGGAACCGCGAGACAGGGAATACTCCTCGAAAACCCGTGAAAGCTGACTCGCAAGCTGGTATGCACGAAGATCGCGCTCATCCGGGCTGTCAGCTGATGCAAGATAGGTCGAAACCTCGGAAGGCAAATCGGCCCTTCCTTCCGCCTGAAAGAGCGCAACAAGAGCGCTCTGAAGGATACTCCGGTCGATGATGATGCCTGACTTCTCATGATCGGTCAGCACGGACTGCAGAAAATCTTCGAGATACTGAAACCGGATATTGGCCGCAATCCCCGTCACCCGGGCAATCTCAAAAGAAAGCCAGGCTTTCAGATTGCGATTGGGAACAATCACCAGGGGAGGAGAGAAAAGAAGCTTCGTGCCGCCTTCACTCAGGGCAGGACTGTTACCGATCAGTGCAACAACCAGTTTTTTGAGATTATTGGAATACGTCAGTTTCAGCACCGATGCCTCCAGGAGCGACCATCGCATCCTATTATGCCAGAAGACAGAGACTCAGCGGTCAGGGCGAAGCAGCACACCGAAGGAGATACGGCACTACTGAATGTCAGGCTTCTTCGGATACCCCTCTGCCAGGGTTGGACAACGGATTGCATCAAACGCGAAAAGGATACGGCGCTCACGTTCCGCTTTTTCCGCAGGATAACGGGTAACGGTTGTTGCAGCAATAACCTGCAGCACTTCCTGCCGGGAGGGAATGACATCCAGCGTTCCCTCAGAGACAGAACCATCCAGACCGCTGATCAAGCGGACATCGGTTCCGTCGGTCACCACCGCAAACGGAATCTGCCCCCCGGTTCCGACTCTGCAGAAAGCAACCGCATGACGGTCCCACGAAGCAAGGGAACTCATTGAACATTTCACAAAAAGGACCGGCCGCTCAGCGATCACGATCAGAATATCCGCCGTTGTCTGAAAGGTTTTGCCATCTGCAAGCGTCAGACCGGCGGTATGGTTGACCCGCAGATCAGCCGGATCATACCCTTTCGTATTGAGCAGGAAATCAACGACGACCGCCTGAACCTGCGTGAGGGCCTGCTGCTCGATCAGGCTATCCATATACTCGCGTTTGCCGAGGAGCTCCTGACGCTCTTCAGGAGTTTCCGGAGCCTTGCCGAGATCAAAGTATTCCGTCATAAGGGCTTACCTGACTCCTTCCTTCAGCGTCAGACCGTACTTCGGATGTTCGAAGGCATGAACATCTGGCATCCGCGCAAAAAGCCATCCCTTATGCACCAGTTTGCCCTGCTCATATATCTCGACCCGCACTGCAGGCTGCTTCGGCTCATTGCTGCGCGAGGTTATCTCCCCGCCGGACATGCTGAATTCAGGCAGAAACTCGCCTATCTTCACCTTGAGCGCCGTTCCCTCAATCGATACCTCTCCGCCAAGGGGCGCAACTATGTCCTTTACGGACTTGGCCTGACGATCCGTTAGCTGCAGACGCACCTTGCTCCAGCTCTTTTTTACGGAATCCGGCACAACAATCTTCTTTTCGCTCTTCTGCATGACCCCGCCGTGCGGCGAACCTCCCATGGGAGTTCCTTTTTCGATCGGCGGATGAGAAGGGGGCAGTTGAGGTTTCTGGTCGGGCGGTGCAGCCTGCTGGGTGGGAGCTACTCCAGTGCGGGGAATAACCGGCTCATCCTTCTTGTTGTCGGAACAGCCCAAAAG
>JAAYUK010000161.1 GCA_012517735.1 Nitrospiraceae bacterium | reverse complement strand
TTGTCGCAGACGTTCCGGGTATGCTGTTCCTTGAGCGTGAGGTTTTCCTGCTCTTTCGGATCGTCGAGCGCATGCGCTGCGCAGAATGCGCTGAACCATGCCTTCATGAGTTCGAAATCACGATCGTTCATGCGGCCTCCGGGTTTTGATGATCAGGATCGAAAAGTAGTTGAGGTCGTTGTCGGTCATCTTTGCGATATCACGGATGATGCGCTCATCCGGCATGCCGGCCCGGGCGACATAGATGCAGTTTCCTTCGAGCTGCAGGTCCGTCAATACCGGCAGGATTTTTTCAAGCACGGAATGGACCTTCATGAGAACGACGGTGTCGAATTCTGCAAGGACCGCTCTGATGTCTCCGCTGTATGTTGCAGGCAGAATGGCGATCTTCTCGTCGCCGAGCCCAAGCGACATGCCCGCCCGGGCAGCCGTCGCCGTTACCGAGGAGATGCCGGGGACAAATTCGATCGGCAGCTCCGGCATGCGTTCAAGAAGCATTTCGTGCAGGTAAAAATAGGTGCTGTAGATTGCCGGATCGCCGAGCGTGATGAACGCCACATCGGTTCCCTGTTCAATACGGCTTGCAATGGCTTCAACCGTAGCGCTCCATTTTTCCTTGAGTTCGTTGTTATTGCCGGTGCCCCGTGTCTTCCTCATCGGGAAATGCGCTTCGATGATATCGATGCCTTCGAGGTTGATCGCCTGGTTCACGATAGAAAGCGCGAGGCTCGCACCCTCTTCGCGGCCTTTCGGCACGCAAAGGGTCGGCACGCGCTGGAGAATCCTGACCGCCTTGAGTGTCAGCAGTTCGGGATCTCCCGGACCGATGCCGATGACATACAGCTTTCCGTTCATGGCTGGCCGAACCTCTCGTGGTGAACGCGGGACGGATCGTACTCACTGTCGGAATGCGCTTCGGGCATTGTTTCGGGATAGCCGATCGCCATGAGGCAAAGCACCCGATAGCCAAGGGGAATGCCGAGAGCCTTTTTTACATATGCTTCGGGAGGTCCGACCTGTGCTTCCGTGCCGTCTCCGATCTGGATATAGCAGCAGCCGAGCCCCAGCGCTGTGGCTGCAAGATAGATATTTTCCGCTGCCATGGCGCAGTCCTCATGAAAGCGCCGCGCATTGGCCGTGTTATAGCAGACGGTGATGATCAGCGGCGCGTGTTTTGCAAATGCTGCGTAGGGAGTGGCAAGCGCCAGTTTTTCGGCGCGTTCGCGGTCCTGAATGACAATGAATTCGGTCGGGCGCAGGTTCTTTGCAGTCGGCGCGAAAAAAGCAGCCTTCAGGATGTCCTGGATTTTTTCGGGTTCCACGGCTTTGGGAAGAAAGCGGCGCACGCTGCGGCGGTTGCGAATGGTCTCAAGCATGGTTATCGTTCTCCTCTGATGACAAATACCGGATTGTGTGCCTCAAGGGAATTGCCGCCACCCAGTTCTCTCATGCGCGAAACGCTCACCTGACAGGCATTGGTCCGGAACCCGCTTTTTCTCAGCGCTGCCAGTGCGGTATTCAGCGTTTCCATCTGCGCTGCATTGACGACAATAATTCCTTTACGCATCCGTTCAGACACTTGGGACAGAATGGCCTCCATGTTGCCGCCGCTGCCGCCGATAAACACACGGTCCGGATTGGGCAGATCGGCAAGGGCTTCCGGAGCGATGCCCAAGACAGGTTGCATATTTTCCGCCATGAAGGTAGCGCGGTTAGCCTCGATATGTGCAAGCTGCACGGCATCTTTTTCGACCGCATAGACAGTCAGCCCCGGAGCGAGCCGGGCTATCTCGACCGAGACCGCCCCTGAACCGGCGCCGATGTCCCAGATAACTCCGGTCGGCGGCAGTGCCAGTTTGTGAAGTGACACGGCCCGGACCTCATCCTTGGTAATCATGCCCCGGCTGTGGGCGAGGGAATCCTCCGTCAGCCCGAGAAGCGGGGTGGGCGGAGGAACGGATTCTCCGCTTTTGTGCAGAACGACGATGTTCGGATCCCGATACGAATTCCCAGCGATTCCCGCCGGGGTGCCGGAAGTGATCCGTTCTGTCGGATAGCCAAGCTGCTCGCAGACATGCATGGTGATGGTCATGGCGCGGCAGGTTTCGCTGGCGGCAAGCGTTTCCGCAATCAGTGCGGGATTGTTCTCCCGGTCGGTGAGGATGAACAGCGTATGGTGGCGTGCAAGCAAATGCGGTAAATCGGTGCGTACATAGGGCAGTTTGCGCCGCTTTTCGGGGTTCGGCCCCCCGTGCAGGCTTACGAGCAGGGCGTTGTCCCACGAAAGCCTGGTGCGTGCCGACGCAAGCTGCACTGCCGAAAGGTCCGGCAGAATCTCGACGATGACCGGACCAAAGCGGTCGAGCGTCCGTTTCCCGATGCCATGAAACATCGGATCGCCCGACGCGATCAGCCCGATTATTGCATTGGAATCGAGCGCTATGGTCGTCGCCATGAAGTCCATTACATCATCGACATTGTTGATGATTTTCAGGCGGTCCTGTACGACAG
>JAAYUK010000160.1 GCA_012517735.1 Nitrospiraceae bacterium | reverse complement strand
GAGCGCTCTCGGTACGGGGCATGTCTTCTGCATCCTTGTGCGAAATGCCTTTCCGGTTGCGGTGCTGAATGATATCAAGCAGTGTCAGGAGGTCTGCAGAGTCTTCTGCGCTACCGCCAATCCGCTGCAGATTGTGGTGGCTGCGACGGAGCAGGGCCGCGGGGTGATGGGGGTCATCGACGGGGCATCGCCCAAAGGCGTTGAAACAGGGCAGGACAAGACCGCGCGCCGCGATTTCCTGAGGAAAATCGGTTACAAGAAGTAGGGTTCACGATGCAGTGACAGGAAGCATTTCCTGCATCCTGCCTCCGCTTCCCGCTCAATAATTCTGGAGGATGGTATGATTCCGACGCTGAAGTATGACGAAAAAGGGTTGATTCCTGCTATTGTGCAGGACGCTGAAAATGGAGAGGTCCTGATGCTTGCGTATATGAACGAGGCCTCGTTCGGCATGACGCTGGAATCGGGCTATACGCATTTCTGGTCCCGCTCGCGCCAGGAATTCTGGAAAAAAGGCGCCACATCGGGCGATGTTCAGGAAGTAAAGGATATTTATTATGACTGCGATGCCGACACCCTGCTGATCAAGGTCAAGCAGCACGGCAAGGGTGCCTGCCACACCGGTGAACGAACCTGTTTCTACCGGAAAGTGGAAAAATAGACCTTTCGGGGAACGCTCGATGGAAACCTGTCTTTTCTGCAAGATTGTCAGCAAAAACATTCCAGCAACAATCGTCTATGAAGATGACCGGGTGCTCGCGTTTGAAGACATTGACCCGAAAGCGCCGGTGCATACGCTGGTCATTCCGAAAAAACATTTCTCGACACTGCTTGATGTTGCTGAATCAGACAGCGACCTGATGGCGCATCTGCTGTTTGTCTCCCGGGAGGTCGCCCGCCGCAAAGGCATTGCGGAACGGGGCTTCCGCATTGTGACCAATTGCAATCCCGAAAGCGGTCAATCGGTCTATCATATTCATCTGCACGTCATGGGCGGCCGCCGGATGCTCTGGCCGCCGGGATAGTGAAAGACCAAAGATGAAAAATCAAAGAGAAAAAAGCAAAAAGCACCATGCAACAAGTTACGAACAATAAACATCCATTTTTTACACTTTGATCTTGCATCGGGGATAACTATGGAAATTGTTCAACGCACGATTGCCTGGGAGGGCAGATTCATCCGCTGTGTGCTGCTCACCTATCGGGATACCGCAGGGGAACTACGTTCGTGGGAGGCCGTGGAGCGAGTAAACTGCAACGGAATTGTCGTGGTCATCCCGGTGACCACACGAGGCGAATTCATCTTTATCCGACAGTTCCGGCCGGTCCTGAACCGGCATGTCATAGAGTTCCCGGCAGGACTGAATGACCGGGACGAACGTCTGCAGGATGTTGCCCTGCGCGAACTGGTCGAGGAGACCGGCTACACCAGTGAACGCATCGCTCTTCTCGCGGAAGGCCCGGTTTCGTCAGGGCTTTCGACAGAAATAACGACTGTCTACCTTGCCCATGACGCACGCCCCGCCCCCGCAGAACTGCGCGCGCAATTTCAGCCGGACGAATCCGAAGACATCGAGGTCTTTCTCGTCCCGATCGAGCAAGCCTATGAGCGGCTGGGAGCGTTCACCGCAGCAGGAGACTGTATCGACCTCAAAATGTTCGGCTTCATCGAACGGGCAAAAGCGGTGATCAGCTCCCGGACTCTTCAGTGCGGCACTCAAGACTGAACAAAAAAGCCGGCATCCGATACAGAATGGTTCCGGCTTTCCACGATACGTTCCCTGTCTTTCTTCTTACCCCAGCCTGATCGCCTGGGTAGGACAGATATCCGCGGCCTCCTGGCAATTGCAGCTGCCGCATTTGTCAGGGCCGATCACAACCGCCTTGTCGTCTTGCAGTTGAAAGACTTCCGGACAGACTTCAACGCACGAACCGCAGCCGATACACAGGTCAAAATCAATTTCCGGCGTTGCCATGACTACCTCCTTCGACAATTTGGGCAATGCATGAAAAACTATACCAGATACCGCGCCAATGTGCAAAAGAAAGGCCTCCCCTCACTATCGGCACTCATTGTCCGACAGCGCAGACAAGCGCTCCTGTCCGGTTGCCGGGGTGCCCGGTATTGACCGCACCCATTGATTTTAAGAAACAATACGGTATATGGTATATAACGTCTCTATAGCCTATCTTAGGAGAACCGGTATATCATGGATATCAAGACATTTGTCCTCGAAAAGGCGCTTGAAGCAAAGTCCGGAGCACGAAGCCTCGCCACTGCATCTTCCCAGCTCAAAAACGACGTCCTGATCGCCATGGCTGACGCCTTGCAGGCGAAAAGTACGGAGCTGATTGCGGAAAACGCCAAAGATATTGCATATGCGCAAAAAAAAGGTCTGACCAAAGTCATGATCGATCGCCTCTCGCTCAACGAGCAGCGCATTCAGGAAATGGCGAACGGACTGCGGGAAATTGCCCAGCTGCCCGATCCGGTCGGCGAGATCAGCAGAATGTGGCGGAGGCCGAACGGCATGACCGTTGGACGCATGCGTGTGCCCATCGGCGTGATCGCGATGATCTATGAATCGCGGCCCAATGTCACGGCAGACGCTTCAAGCCTCTGCCTGAAGACCGGGAATGCCGCGATTCTCCGTGGCGGGTCCGAGGCGATCAACTCCAATCGCATCATCGTACAGACCATGCAGGAAGTCGCAAAAACGTTCGGCCTGCATCCCGGGGTTATCACCTACCTCGACGCCCCCGGTCATGAAGCGGTACTTGAGATGATCAAGCTCGAAGGGCTCATCGATCTGGTCATTCCGCGCGGGGGGGAGGGATTGATCCGTACGGTTACCGAAAATTCGCGCATACCGGTATTGAAGCACTACAAAGGGGTCTGCCATGTATTCGTCGACCGGGATGCCGACCTGAAGATGGCGGAAGAGATCTGCTTCAACGCAAAAGTGCAGCGGCCCGGCACCTGCAACGCCATGGAGACGCTGCTGGTGGATGAAGCGGTTGCCAAGAAGTTTCTGCCGAAAATGCTCAGGAAATTTGCGTCAGCCGGTGTTGCCGTGAAAGGATGCCCTGCCACCCGGTCCATCTGGCCGGAGGCAAAAAAAATCTCGAAAACCGACTACGCCCGGGAGTACCTCGATCTTGTTGTTAATGTCCGGGTAGTGAAAGACATGCAGGAAGCGATGGATCATATTGCCGAATACGGATCGCTCCATACGGATGCGATCGTTACGGACGATTATGCAAAGGCGATGCGCTTTATCCGCGAAGTCGATTCGTCCGCCGTCCTGATCAATGCCTCGACCCGTCTGAACGACGGATTCCAGTTCGGACTCGGCGCAGAAATCGGCATCTCGACCGACAAGATTCATGCTCGCGGCCCGATGGGTCTGGAAGAGCTCACCTGTACCAAATTCGTTGTCTTCGGCAACGGAAACATTCGCAAATAACGCACACCGGGGAGGGTTGCCATGTCCGAAAAGATGAGCCATGAGGAATTTATCAAGAAAGCGATTGTCAAGCTCCGCAAGGATAACTATAAAGGCATTCATACGGTCTATTCCGGATTCAACCAGGCGTTCAAAAAGCACTTCGGCGATGACGACCCGATCAAGGTGACCAATGAGCTCGCAGCGCAGGGCAAGATTGTGGTCCGCCCCGTTCGCGGCGGCGTCATGCTGTATCTGCCCGAAGAAGCACCCCACGCCCCGAGCAAAGGAGAAGAAGCCCTTGCCGCCATACTCGGCCCGGCCGGCGAAACCGGTCCGAAACTGAGCTTCGAGGAGTTCATCAAGAAGGCGATTCCCGCCCTCCGTAAAGACAATTACAAAGGCATCCATACGGTCTATTCCGGGTTCAACCAGGCTTTCAAGAAGTATTTTGACAATGCCGACCCGATCAAGGTGACCAATGAGCTCGCAGCACATGGCAAGATTGTGGTCCGCCCGGTTCGCGGCGGCGTCATGCTGTATCTGCCCGAAGAAGCTCCCCGAACCCCGAACAAGGGCGACGAAGCGCTCGACAAAATCCTCGAACCCTAGGCGCACGGTACCATGAGGATGGGCATCTTCGGCGGGACCTTCAATCCTGTCCATAACGGACATGTGCGGACAGCCGAAGAGATCCGGAGGATAATGACCCTGGACAGGATCCTGTTCATTCCGTCCGGCAATCCGCCCCTGAAGTCCCGTGATCTTGCTGATGCAGCCGATCGTTATGCCATGACGGTTCTCGCGGTCGTCGGCAACCCTGTCTTTGACGTTTCCGATATTGAGCTTGTCCGCAAGCAGAAGTCTTATACGGTCGACACGGTCCGCAGCCTGCTTCATGATCACCCGCATGATCACCTCTTCCTGATCCTCGGCATCGACGCGTTTCTGGATATGCCGAACTGGTACCGACCGGATGAACTGGTATCCCTGATCGACATCATCGTTATGGAGCGCCCCGGCATAGCATCAACGAGCATTGCGGCATCTCCGTTTCTGGCAGACCTCAAGCCCGACGCCCGCGGCATATGGCGGTTCCCCGGCGGCAAAACCGTCAGTCTTGTTGCGGTTGCGCCGCATGATATTTCATCGACACGCATCCGGCAGCTGGTTCGCAGCGGCCGGAACATTGATCACCTTGTTCCTGCTCCCGTAGCCGAATATATTTCAACGCATCGGCTTTACCGTTCATGAGCGCGTCCCCTGAAGAAGCGATCCTCCAGAACCTCGACGAGGCGATCTGCCTTTTCAACAGGAATGGGGAAGTCGTTTTCCTGAACAAGGCTGCCGAGGAGCTTTTCGGGAGAAGCATGGAGGAGCTGAGCGGATGCGAGCTCGGCGATCTCCTGCCGCAGGGACCAGACCTCACCCTGTTCCTCCAGAAAACCCTTACGGAAGGCCGCCCCTATCAGAGCAAGGACCTCGACATAGAAACTGGCCGCACCTTCAACGCAGATATAGCACTCGTGCCGTTTTATGTTGCTGGCAGACTGGACGGCGCGCTGCTCTGCATCCGGGAGAACCTTGAACTGACCGAACGGGAAGACCTTCAGTTCGATTCCCTGCTGTACCTGCTCGGCACCATCGCACACGAAGTCAAAAATCCGCTGAGCGGTATCAAGGGGGCCGCCCAGATTCTCGCTTCCGCTGTGTCCGACAGCAATGCAGAGGAGGCGGTCAGGTTGATCATCAAGGAGGCAGACCGGCTGAACACCGTTGTCCAGAGCTACCTGAACATTGCCCGGAAACCGAGTGCCCATCCACTTAATGTCCATGAGATCCTTGAGCATGCGCTTCAGGTGGTAGCGCCTTCCCTCCGGGAGCATCGGATCACCGTCCAGAAATCGTATGACCCGAGCCTGCCGCTCATTGCAGGAGACGAAAGCAAACTGCTGCAGGTACTGATCAACCTCCTGAAAAATGCGATTGAAGCCGTTGCCCCGATGCGCATAGAGCGGACCATTGCCGTCTCGACGCGTCCTTCACAGGAGTATGCGCTGATCCAGGAGACCGGCGCCCGCCGCAAACAGACCATGCGCAAGCAGCGGTGGCTGGTCATTGCGATCCAGGACTCGGGCTCAGGCATTCCCAAAGACGAGCTCGGCCGCATTTTCCTGCCGTTCTATTCCGGAAAGGAAAGCGGGAGCGGACTCGGCCTGTCGCTCTCGAAAAAAATCGTCAGGGACCATGGCGGGATCATCAGGGTAAAAAGCGCGCTTGGCAGCGGCACGACATTTAGCGTATACTTACCATTCCAAATCATCAGTCCAAAGAAGAGATCATGAACAGACGCATACTGGTAATTGACGACGACGAAAGCGTTCTCTGGGTTATCCGCAAGGCTCTCGAGCCGTCCGGTTACGACATCGAAGCAAAAACAACCCTCAAGGCGGGCATGAAGGCTATTGACGGATTCCGTCTCGTGCTGCTCGACATGATGCTTCCTGATGGCAGCGGACTGGATGCGCTCAAGGAAATACGCGTCTTCAATCCCGACGCCCTTGTTGTCATGATTACTGCGCATGGTCGCATGGAAAGCGCAGTCGAAGCAATGCGGGAAGGCGCTTACGATTATCTTGAGAAGCCGTTCGACATTGAAGAACTGCGTATCGTCGTCGGGAAGGCCTTCCGCGACATATCCCTCCGCGACGAACTGACCAGTCTCCGCCAGCACAAAGAGGAACAGAAAACCTCGCCCATGATCGGCAAAAGCAAAGGAATACTCAAGGTTTTCAAAGAGATAGGCAGGGTCGCCCCAAAGGATGTAACGGTTCTCGTTTCGGGAGAAAGCGGTACGGGCAAGGAGCTCGTCGCAAAAAGCATCCATAACAACAGCCCCCGGAAATTCGGGCCCTTTGTCGCGCTGAACGCCGCCGCCATTCCAAAAGACCTGCTCGAGGCGGAACTCTTCGGCTGGGAAAAAGGGGCATTCACCGGAGCACATGAAAAAAATCCCGGGAAAATCCAATCCGCTGACGGAGGAACACTGCTGCTCGACGAAATATCCGAGCTCGACATCAATCTCCAGGCAAAGCTGCTTCGCTTTCTCCAGGAACATGAATACAGCCCTATCGGAAGCACGAGAACGGTCAGGGCTGACGTCAGGATTATCGGAGCAACCAACAGGGACCTGAAGGATTGTGTCAGAAACGGACAGTTCCGCGAAGATCTGTACTATCGGTTCAATGTAATCGAAATATCCCTGCCTCCGCTCCGGAACCGTGAGGAGGATATCGTACCGCTTGCATCACACTTTCTCGCGGAGACGTCACGGTTGCTTGATCTTCCTCCCAAGGAGCTTTCAAGGGATGCTCAAAAGGCGCTCCGCGAATACGACTGGCCCGGCAATGTCCGCGAACTCGAAAACACCATCAAAAAAGCTGCCCTGCTTTCCCAGGGAAATCTGATCGAGCGGAAGGATCTCTTTGCCGAGACCCAGAACGCCTCGGTCCGGGATTTTCTGGAAGGCAAGCTGAACGGCTTCCTCAAGCAGATGAAAAAGCTGGAAAGTTCCAACCTCTATGATACGGTGACGATGGAGGTCGAAAAAGCGCTTTTCGCAATCGTGCTGAAAGAGACCGAAGGCAATCAGGTGAAGGCTGCAAAGATTCTCGGCATCAACCGGAACACCCTCGCCAAGAAGCTGAAACTCTATCACATGGTTTGATTTTTCAGCGCATTTCATGGTATAAATTGAGGTTGCGGGCATTCTGGACTCCGGTCCACAGGAATTCCCTCCATGCCCTTCCTTGGGACAGGGCTACAGATCCAGATGGAGGTATCAGGTGAATTTTTACGAAACCGTCGTTATCATCAACCCTGCCCTCGCCGAAGACGAGCTGAAGACGGCATGCTAGAAGATCTCGGATGTGGTCACCAAAGCCGGCGGCGAAGTGCTCAAGGTTGACAACTGGGGCAAGCGCAAGCTCGCTTACGAGATGAACAAGCAGAAGATGGGACATTACGTCATGTTCATCTTCAAGGCTCCGGCAGCAGCAATCCGGCAGCTCGAAGGTTTTTTCAAGGTCTACGACCAGGTCATCAAGTTCATGGTTATCAAGCTCGGCAAGAAGCAGGTGGCAGCCCTGCCTGCAGACATTACCGGCATTCCCGTCACCCCGGCCGAAGTCGCACCGGCTGAAGAGAAAGCGGCCGTCTGATGTTCAACCGGGTCATCCTCATCGGCAATCTCACCAAAGACCCTGAGGTGCGCTATACGCCCGGCGGCACGCCGGTCGCGACCGTAGCCATTGCGGTCAACTCGCGTTACAAGCAGGGTGATGATTCCAAGGAGGAAACGCTCTTCATCGACACCGTCGTCTTCGGCAAGCAGGCCGAGACCTGCGGCCAGTATCTCAGCAAAGGCCGGCCCGTTCTGGTTGAAGGCCGTCTGCGCGAGCGCCGCTGGGAGTACGAAGGTCAGAAGAAGAGCAAAATGGAAGTCGTGGCAAGCAATGTACGCTTCCTGTCCCGAAAAGAAGCCTCCGGCAGCGGCAGCGGTCCGTCGGACATGACCCCGCCGGACGAGATCTCCGATCTCGAACCATTTTAACCAAAGGAACCTGACATGATAAAGAAAAGAGAATACGGCTCATCACCAAAGCGATTCCAGAGAAAGAAATTCTGCAGATTCTGCGCGGATAAAGTTCCGTTTATCGACTACAAGGAGCTCAAAACGCTCCGCAATTACATGACCGAGCGCGGCAAGATCCTCTCCCGCAAGATGACCGGCACCTGTGCCGTTCACCAGCGTGAGCTGACCGAAGCGATCAAGCGCGCACGTACCATTGCATTGCTGCCGTTCATGGAGCGCTAGTTTTATGCGGATCCCCAAAAGCTGGGTTCCGGTAATCTCGCAGCGGATCGTCGATGCCTTGATGAAGAAAGATCTCATCGAGCCGACGATCCCGGCTGCGCGCCTGGTCGAAGAAGTCGAAAAACTGATCACCCTCGAACTGACGGTGGAAGACCGTCTCAATGAAGAGGTTCGTCAGATGCTCCGGAAGTATGAGGGAGAAATCAACAAGGGCCGCATGGACTATCGCAAGCTCTTCGACATGACCAAAATGAAGCTGGTGCGCGAGAGGAATATCATCCTATGATGCTTTCCGACGACAAGATTACCCATACGACCCACATGCTGTTGAGAGGACTGCTCCAGCAGGGTTTCATTGAACCGAAGGCCGAGGAGAGCGACATCCGGAGGGAGATCAAGCGGGTATTTACCGCAGAGCTGAAACTCGGTGAAGAGCTTGATGCAGCGGTGCGCGCCAAAATCGACACCCTTTCGAAGAAACTGGTTGAAGGCAGCACCGAATGGGACGTCATCTACAAGAAGTATTACGAGGAAGAAGAGAACAAGCGGGGAAAACGATAGAGCCCTTCATTCCTGCCAGCACTGATGAGGAAATCCGGCGGGAACGCCGGAAGGCCCGCGACCTCCGCCAGAGCGCCTGGTGGAAGCAAAAATGTGCACGAGGCCGCTGTTACTACTGCAATGCAGCTGTGCACCCCTCAGAACTGACCATGGACCACATTGTTCCGCTCATTCGTGGCGGCAAATCGGTCAAGAGCAATATTGTCACCGCCTGCAAGACCTGCAACAGTCAGAAAAAGCACCTTCTGCCGATCGAATGGGAAGACTACCTCCACAAACGTTAACCACTTCCCACTTCTCACTTCTTACTTCTTACTTCCCACTTCTTACGAAACATACTTCGCAATCACCCGCGGCAATTTTGTCGGCGGCATGCCCGACTGAAGAAACAGATGCCTTACAGCCGGTAGTTCCCTCCGTCGGGTCTCCTCAGCCACCGGACGGGATGACAACACAATCGGCACAATCGTATTCCAGGACGGATTGATCCGCAGGCGCTTTACCAGCGTATAACCGCCCGGCACGTGCGGATCAAACACCAGCGCCCCGATCGTGTCGGATTTGAGAAGATCGAACACCTGCGCAATGGCGGTCGCCTCGACCACATGATAGTGGGATTGCTCGAGAGCAATCCGATAGAGACGGCGCTTGAGCGCATTATTGTCGAGCAAGAGCACTTTTTTCGCACGAACCTGCGCCTGTTCCTGCAGGGCATCATCGACGTAGACTTTCACCAGCATCTCCTGCTCTTCGGACAGATCCTGAAACATCAAGCCCATACCAATGCCGGGCTGATAGTGACGCACCGTGCTCGCAAGTTCCATGGACAGTTCATGCAGCATGAACTGCACGCGAACCTGATGATCGGATCGAAACGGGGCGGTTGTAAACAGAAACATCCCCCCCTGGCTTATTGAGGCCCCGGCAGCCGGAACAGCCCGGTTGATCAGGACATCCTGAAGATATCGAACCCGTGGATACCGCCGTTTGTCCGCAGAAATCATTGTCCCCCCCCAAAACATTCTGTACACTCCATTTGTTGTACCAGATAGCGGAGGAGGAATCAATTCGTAGAACTACGATGACAAAAAACGTCACATCAGGATATCGTCAGGCGTTTTTCGCTGTCCCAGTCAAGAAACAGGAACCGTGATCCGGTCAGTTTTTCTTCGCCATCGCGGCGATCAGGGCAGACACGGCTATGGAAGCCCCGAGCACAGCTCCGGAAGCGACAATATTATTCAGCAGCTCAGGCTTCCAGACCAGCATGACGCCGAGTCCCAGCATCATGGTTCCCGAAACCAGCTTCAGAACCCTGCCCTCCCATTCGCTGAGATGCCGCTTGCCAAGCGTCAGGCTGAATGCCGTGACGATCAGGGCAAGCGGCATCACATACACGATATTGTACAGAACAAGATAGGCATAGTACGTCGATGCCGGCAGCTGATGCAAGGTCAGTATCCGGGTAAATACCATGGGAAATCCGGCGGTGCAGAGCAGTTCGTAGGAGTTGGCGGCAAGCGCGAGCACAACCGTACCTCCGATGACCGAAGGGAGCGACGAGGCTTTCAGCAGCCTGCGCATGCGATCGAACAGTTTCGGTTTTGCGGCGTCCGGAATTGAGAGAGAAATTCCCTCCTGAAACCAGAAAAAATCCTTGATGTTGATCAGTGCGATACCTATTGAAACCACTCCTGCGATGGTGGTGATCAGGGTCACCTTGCCGAGAAGCAGAAAGACGTTCAACCACGCAGCCATGAAGAGAAAGTAGACGAACCCCGAAAAAAAGATGAATATTCCGCCCACCAGGAGCATTTTAGCCCGGGAGTGCGTATGCACCAAAATGCCCAGCAGCGAAAAAAGCACAAAAAACGCGCAGGGATTGAAGCTGTCAAGTCCGGCGATGACCACGGTCATGACCGGCAGCGACAGTGAAGCCGCATCAATCTTGCCGAAAAACGGAAGGTCCAGCGCTGTCCCTGGCCCGCTCTGCGACGCGGGAGACAACCCCTGTTGCTCAGGCAACAGACGATCCGCGGGATCAGGACAGCCGCGCTGCGAGCAGACTTCGATCATCCTTAACAGCTCTTCTTTTTTTTGTGCAGAAAATCCGACAAAGTTCAGTGACCCGACAAAGGTGACCGGGACGCCCCCGACCTGCAAGCCATGCGCTTTCGCCATGGATGCCAGAAGCTGGGCATTCTCCTGGTTATGCCAGACTTCGTACTCCACCACCTTCATGTTCGGATATTTCGCGCGGAGTCCTTCAAGGAAACGCCGCTCCTCCGCGCAATGCGGACACCCCGCCCCTTCAAAAAAATGCAGGACAAACGGCTTCGGTTTCTGCGACGGCTTCTCCGCCGGCTGCGGTTGCGCTTCGGGCACCTTCGGCATGAACGAAGGCATAGGTGATGAAATGCCATCCGGCTTTCCCGTGGCATCACACGGCTCCTTCGATGTCTGGGTGCAGGCGGCGGGCTCTTCGGCTGCAGATACCGTCACGGCGGATACAACTACCGACAGAAACACCCAGACGACAAAGAAGCAGATACAAATGGCTGGACGAATGATCATTGAAAGGGAATCCTCACCCACAAAGTAATTTGGCCACTGGATAGTATAGCAGATGACGGGCAGGCCCTTATTCCGACCGCTTCGGACAGGTGCGACACAAAAGCATGGGGGCGCCTTCGGCAAAGGATTTCCGGAATGCCTCCGGGCCGGGGCCGGTCCAGATGACCGGAAACGGAGTCTCTGCGATCGATCCGAACAGGATCGGGGCGTACGTTTGCATCTGATGTCCATCGTGGAAGGCAGCGTCACTGACCGGGATGGCTGAAAAAACACAGGGGGAGACGGTCCCGTCAGACCGCAGAAAAGCGGATTTCAGGACATTCTCCGTGCAGGTTGGATGCATGACGTCCGGAGCCGGCAGCCG
>JAAYUK010000159.1 GCA_012517735.1 Nitrospiraceae bacterium | reverse complement strand
TCAGTGAGGTATAAATATGGTCAGCACCGAGTTTCTCATAACATCGTTCATTGTGGTCCTGATCCCCGGCACCGGGGTGATTTATACGGTCTCGTCCGGCCTGTTCGGCGGATGGCGGGCCGGCCTGTTCGCCTCGCTCGGCTGCACCGCAGGGATCATTCCGCATCTGATCGCCAGCATAGCGGGGCTGGCTGCAATCCTTCACATGAGCGCGGTTGCGTTTCAGGCAATGAAGTTTGCAGGGGTCGCCTACCTGCTTTACCTTGCATGGGCAACATGGCGCGACAAGGGATCGATCACCTTCAGCAGCTCAGGCGTTGATACCAGCTCGCAGAATATTGTTGTCAGGGGATTTCTGCTCAATATCCTGAATCCGAAGCTCTCGATCTTTTTCCTTGCATTCATGCCGCAGTTTGTGTCGTCCGAAGCCGGATCGCCCCTGCCGCAGCTTCTCTTGCTGAGCAGTGTGTTCATGGCGATGACGCTGGCGGTATTTATCGTCTACGGACTGCTTGCCCATAGTATCCGTACTTATGTGCTCGCATCTCCCGGATTCCTTGTGTGGCTGAAGCGGAGTTTTGGAGCCATGTTTGCGGCGCTCGGCGCAAAACTGGCTCTGGAGGAACGGTAATGTCCGGGCTGAGCTGAACCTGCCCGTTTCGTATTCACTTGTGACCACACAGGGGAGCTGTCGGCCACATGAATGTTTCAATGATTCTCGCACATCCCGATCCCGGGAGCTTCAACCATGCCATCGCAAAAACGGCGTACGAACAGGCAAGAGCCAACAAACATACGGTATTCTTCCATGACCTCCATGCCGAACTCTTTGATCCGCTGAGCTCGGCGGGAAAACGTGCCCTGCGGTGTTCAACCCAAAATTATCATGAGGAAATGATCTCAACTTGATCCGGGAATTGTCATGAGCCCAACAGGACGATTCCCGGTATAATAATGCATCGCCCTCACAGAGGAGATTCAGGTGTCTGCCAGCCAACCTTGACGGAAGCGGCTGGGTGCGTTTATGGAAAGCTATTGACGGAGCGTTATTGATGAAACTGTTTCCTTTCTTCAGTGAAAAGCGGGCATGTCTGTTGCTCTCTGCGAGTGAGGGGAGGCAGATCAGGAAATACCGCCATTTCCGCGCATTGCTGCAGCACAATCATGACGCCCTCCGGGCCCTGGCAGAACTGCAGCAGTTTTCGTATCTCAGCGCGCCGCCGACCCGTCGGGCTCTCCGGGAGGCTTATGAGGCCCTTCTGGAATCGGTTTATGGTCTTGTCCTTGAGATGAATTCCCTTGCTGACGGGGCCTATGCTGACCTTGAAGCCGCCCTCACCGGCATTGATGAGCGCATTTCCGAACTGCTGAGGTTTTCCGCCGAGTCACTCCCGGCTGGCTATGCCCTGAACCTCGACGAACTGATGACCCCCCGCGAATGTCTCGTCGGCGCAAAGGCGATGAACCTCGCCGTTCTGAAGAACGAACTCGGGTTACCGGTGCCTGAGGGATTCGTCATGAGCGCGCGCGCCGCCAAGCGCTTCCTGGATCAGGACGGCCTTCGGGCCTCTATTGCCAGGGAACTGTCAGGATTGGCGCCGGAGGACTTCCCTGCTGTTGAGCAGGCATCACGGCGCATCATGCAGCATATGCGAAATGCCGTCATCCCTGATGACCTCCTTCAGTCCCTTCATAATGCATATACACGGCTTGAATCGCGTACTGAGGAGAACGTCGCGATAGCGATGCGGAGCAGTGCCATCGGAGAAGATTCCGATGCGAGCTTTGCCGGACAATATGCGTCAGTCCTCGGGGTCCGCCGCGACGGCCTGCCGGAAGCATACCGCACCGTCATGGCGAGCAAATATTCCCCCCGGGCAATCGCCTACCGTCTCCGCGTCGGACTTGATGAAGACGAGACACCGATGTGCGTGCTTGGGCTTGCCATGGTGGATGCCGCGGCAAGCGGCGTGCTCTATACCTCGGACCCCATCGTCAACGATGCCGAAACGATCTCTATCAGCGCCGTGTGGGGAATCGGCGAGCAGCTTGTGTCGGGGGATGGAACGGCTGATTCGTTCAGGGTGCGGAAGTCCGATTCTGCCATAGTCGAACGCACTATCGCTCCAAAGACAGTGCGCCTCGACACGGCCGAATCAGGGGGCTTGCGCTCTCTTGCGGTAGGGGAGAGCGACCGATTGCTTCCGGCGCTGTCTGATGATGCAATTCGTGAGTTGACCCGTTACGCCATCACGGCGGAAAGGCATTACCGGCTGCCACTCGATATGGAATGGTCGCAGGATACGCGCGGCTCCCTCTATCTGCTGCAGGCCCGCCCGCTCCATAGCTCCGACGTGCATGCCGACATGCCGGAGCCTCCTGCAGCCGACAGACATCCTGTCGTGATCAGCGGGGGAGAGGTGGCATCTGCCGGCTGTGCCGCCGGTCCTGTCCATATCCTTACAGACATGCGGGATCTTGGCAGCGTACCCGCTGGCGCGATCGTGGTGACCAAAACGGCTTCTCCCTCGATCGCCGCCCTTATCGGCTCTCTTGCCGCCATTATTGCGGAGGTCGGCAGCACCACAAGCCATCTTGCCGCCGTCGCCCGTGAATACGGTGTCCCGATGCTCGTTCACCTGCCCGACGCGTTGTCGCTGCTTGCGGAGGAAAGTTCGGTATCCGTCAAAGCTGATCGTTCACCCGCAGTCTATCGAGGCGTGGTCGAAACTTTTCGCAATAGCAGGAAGAAAAGCCGGGGCGGCGTCTCAGGGGCCGCCCGCAAGCGTCTCGATACGCTGCTCAGTCTTGTTCAGCCCTTGACGCTGACCGACCCGAGCGCACCGTCATTCGCGCCTTCGGGCTGCCGGACCATTCATGATGTCATCCGGTTCTGCCACGAAAAAGCGGTCGCCTCCATGTTCGGCATATCGGGAGATCTTCCGGACGATGCAGCATCGGTCAGGCTTGTCACGCATCTGCCGGTCGGTATCCGGTGTGTCGATTTGGGAGGCGGACTGCGTGCAGGACTGACGACCTGCGACCGTGTGACACCCGACGATGTCACCTCCCTGCCATTCAAGGCGTTGTGGCGGGGGTTCACCCATCCCGGGGTCTCGTGGGAGGGCACCATCAATTTCGAGCAGAATCGTTTCATGAAAATGCTGGCGGCTACTGCAACATCCGAATTCGGCGATGCGCCCGGCGGCGAAAGCTATGCGCTCCTGGGGCATGATTATCTCAACCTGAGCATGAAGTTCGGCTATCATTTCACGACGGTTGACGCCCTGTGCACGGATGACGCCAATCAGAACTATGTCTCCCTCGAATTCGCGGGTGGCGGTGGGTCTCCGGCAGGACGCTCGCTGCGGGTGCAGTTTATCGCGCAGGTGCTTGAGCGCCTGAACTTCGAGGTCTCGGTCCGCAATGACATGCTCGATGCCTCGCTCAGCAGGATCGATTCCGCAGATCTCCTCGCTGCGCTCGACCCCCTCGGACGGCTGCTTGCCTCCAGCCGTTTGCTCGATATGGTGCTGAAGAATCAGGACGACGTGCGACGTTGCGTGGATGCCTTTTTTGTGGGCGATTATGACTTTCTTTCGGGCGAGCGCCCGGATCTTCCGGCGGCGTTTTACGTGCACCTCGGAAACTGGCGATGCATATCTGATGGCGGCAGGATGCTCCTTGAGCAGGACGGTTCCCAGTGGGGGCTGTCGGTTGCGCGATGGTTTTCCGGCATAGCGTCACGTACCTTCGGCCGGGGATATCAGGAGATGCTCGATTCCATCGGAGCCTTTTTTTATTTTCCGATAGCGATAGCGCGCGACAGCGAAAGCGCAGACGCCACCATATCCGTGGGCGTTCTGCCGGTGGGCGGCAATATTGACCAGGCCGGCGGCATTGCTTTCGGAATCAGGAATGTTGCGAACTATTTCGTGTTCCGCATCAACCCGCTTGAAGAGAATGTGATGATGTACGAATATTGCAATGGGCATCGGCTGGTGCGCGGTTCGATGGATATGGATCTCTCCACAGGAGTCTGGTACGAGCTGCAGGTCAGGATAGCCGGCAGGGAAATTGCGGGTTTTGTCAATGGTCTGCACGTGCTCTCCCATACCGCATCTGCCCCGGTGTCCGGGCATGGAGGACTCTGGACAAAAGCCGACGCGCTGATCCGCTTTTCAGAGCTTGTCATTGTCAGAAACGGACAGACGCAGCGGATCGGATGCCGCTGACCGCCTTCGTCGTGTCATGATTGATCATTCGTGCTGTCGCAAGGTATACTGAACAATACCTGAAGGGGAGTAGCTTTCCGGACACGGTCAACATCCTGGCGCAGTTGCCTGGCCGTGTCGTTGGACAAACCCAATAAGCGAGACCTTCGGTGTGACCGTGTGTCATACTGAAGCGTCTCGTTTTTTCTTGCAGGAGGGTGCTGAGTTGTCGGTTTTTATCGGATCGATGATTTTCGTGGTGCTTGCCGAAATGTTCGACAAGACCCAGCTGCTGGCCATGTGCTTTGCCGCCCGGTATCGCTGGCAGACCGTCATGTGGGCGGTGTTTGTGGCTACCGCGGCAAATCACCTGCTCGCCGTGCTCGCCGGGAGCCTCCTCACTACCTTCATCCCCATGAGTTATGTCAATATCACTGCCGCCGTCTCGTTTATCATCTTTGGACTCTGGACCATACGCGGCGACACGGTATCGTGCGAAACGGACAATTCCGGCCGCAGCCCGTTCTGGATCGTTGCCATAGCGTTTTTTATCGCCGAGTGCGGAGACAAGACCCAGCTTGCCACGGTAGTCCTTGCCGCCCGATACAACGAGATCCTCCCGGTATGGCTGGGCACCACGGTCGGCATGATGATCGCCAATGCGATCGGGATTGTCATCGGCAACCTGGCCGGGCGCAGGCTTCCCGAGAAGGCGATTACCTGGTTTGCGGCGCTTGCATTCATCGCCTATGGCGCATACAGCCTGTGGGAGGCGACACCCCGTTCCTTCTGGCAGCCGCCGGTCGTTATCGGGGCGCTGGCTGCACTCGCAGGGGCTATCGGCCTGATTGTACGCATGAACCGCAAGGACCGTATTGCAGCATCATGATGTAACAGAGAAATAACAGCTTTCCTTCTCGTTTACCGGTTACTTTTTTTCTGGAGGTGGGCATGGAATGGATTTCCGACATCAATGTCTGGACAGCGCTCATAACCCTGACCGTTCTTGAGATCATTCTGGGTATCGACAATATTGTCGTCATCTCCATACTGACCAGCAAGCTTCCGCTCCATCAGCAGGCGAAAGCGAGACAGATCGGCATCGGGCTGGCGATCATCACGCGGATTCTTTTCCTGCTCTCGCTTGTCTGGCTGGCAAGCCTTACAACCACACTGTTCACCATTTTCAGCAATGATATCTCAATGCGCGATCTTATCCTCATCGTTGGCGGCCTCTTCCTCCTGTACAAGGCGACACATGAAATCCACGGCGTCATGGAAATCAGGGCGGATGAACGGAAACCGAAGGTCCTGGCCGCGTTCGGGGGAGTCGTGATGCAGATTCTCGTTTTCGACATCATCTTTTCGCTCGATTCGGTCATCACTGCCATCGGCATGGCCCAGCAGGTCGGCGTCATGATCGCTGCAGTGGTCATCGCCATGCTGATGATGCTGGTTGCATCGGGCTCCATCAGCGCATTCATCGAAAAACACCCTTCGCTCAAGATGCTGGCGCTCAGCTTTCTCCTCATGATCGGCGTCACGCTTATCGCGGAAGGGTTTGATCTGCATATTCCGAAGGGGTACATCTACTTCGCGATGGGATTTTCAGGTTTCGTCGAGACGATGAATATCCTCGCCGCCACACGAAGAGCACGGGCAACCCTCGAATAATCATCCTCACCCGCCAGACGATACGGGTCGCTTGACAAAATATGTAATACTTGATACAAAAGAATCAGATGATACATTAACCCTATTTTTGTGCATCAGGAGGATACCATGCCGCCCGTCGAAAACCATGTTGCAACCAGCCGGCTCCGCACCGGCAAGGAGTACCGCGAACTCCACACCTGGATAGACGACGCCGATCCAAAGATCAAGACAGAGCGTCACGATATAACCCGTATTTTCGTCTTCGGACGGCGCTTCGAAAAACAGTATGGTCAGGAAGGTCTCAACGAGTATCTTCAGCATCTCCATGATGATATTGCCGCCAAATTTGAACATCTGCAGCACGATGTGGAAAAGATGACCGGCGACATCCTCGCCTATTTCGGCGTCAAGAAAGGAAGCGCCCTGAATTACACCGTCCAGCAGGGGGATATCGACATCATGAAGAATGCCGGACTGACCGACGCTGACCTCGCGCACTGCCTGAACGTTGCAAAAAAAGCGATCGAAATTGCGCAGCGCACCGGCGTGCGCCTCGATCTCGAACTCGTCGGCCGTGGGGCGTTCTTTCATGACCTCGGCAAGGCCAGGTCGCACGAGATTGATCACGGCAAGATCGGAGCAGAACTCGGCATCGCGTTCGGCCTCCCGAAAGCGCTCACCGACATCATGGAGAAGCACATCCGCGGCGGCATGAGCGAAGCGGAAGCAAAGGATCTGAATCTTCCGGTCAAAAATTATACCCTCTCGTCGCTCGAGGAAAAGATCATCATCTACGCCGACCGTCTGGTGGATATCATCACCGACGGCGTCGTCCAGATCGAGTCGGAGCGTGAGGCAGAGGACCGCTTCGAGGAATTCATCCGCAACGTGCCGAAGTATTACAAAAATCAGGTGACGTACGAGCGCTATCTCGGCTATCACCGCGAGATTCAGGAACTGATGAAAGGATAGGCCGCAGTGCTCCAGTCGGAAATCCGATGTCTGCGGCATACAGCGGAGAGCTCATTATTTGAGTTCTCAGGGCAGCTCTGGGCTGTGAGGAGAGCCAGGACGCCGGATGCGGCTTGCCTCGAAAGAACATCTTCATCCCGGATCTCACGGCAAACAGGCGCGACACAGGCAGCTGCAGCAGGCAGAGGCTGAAGTAATGTCCCCATTCCGCATACTCTGCGCGACCGGTTTTTTTGCGATCTTCAGCTCGACGATCTCGAAAAGCCCGGTGCTGCCGCTCTTCGGCGCATGGCTTGGTGCCAATCCGGCGGAGGTCGGCATGATCGCTTCGATCTCGGCATTTACCGGCGTTGTCGCAAGCATACCAGCAGGATTTCTTGCGGATCATTGCGGCAGGCGGAAACTCCTGCTTGGCGCTGCGATTGTCTTTGCGTCGGCGCCGTTTCTCTACCTTGGGATCACGCAGATCTGGCAGCTTGCCGTTGTCCGTCTCTATCATGGCATCGCAACGGCAATCTTTCTGCCGGTCGGCATGGCGCTGGTGTCCGGGCTGTTTCATCGGGAGCGGGGAGAAAAGCTCGGCTGGTTCTCCACCGCAACATTATTGGGCCGGTTCTGCGCGCCGGTCGTCGGCGGTACTGCTCTGAGCATCATGATACTGGGAGATGCCCAGCGTTTCCAGATGGTCTACACCATCTGCGGCATTGCCGGCATCGCCACCCTGCTGCTTGCCCTCCGGATGCCGAAAGATGATTCCTGCGAAATGCCAACAAGAACCATCGGCGATACATGGATCGCGTTCAGAAGTATCATCGTTTCCCGCGGAATCGCCCTCACCTGCGCCGTGGAGGCCGGCATGCTCTTCGTTTACGGAACCTTTGAGACATTTGTCCCCCTGTATGCAATGCAGTCTGGCAGCAGCGCGGCTGAGATCGGAATACTCCTGGCTGCGCAGGTCATCACCCTCGCGTTTTCCAAGCCGGCAATGGGACGCTTTTCTGACCGGCATGGACGACAGCCCCAGATATTCTTTGGCGCTCTCCTCGGTGCCGTATGCATTGCGCTTTTTCCCCTAGCATCTTCGTTTCTGTCACTGCTGGCGCTCAGTATTCTGCTCGGTCTGAGTCTCTCCGTCCTGACATCTGCATCTTCCGCCTATATCGCTGACCTGAGTCCTGCAGAGGTCAGAGGCTCGGCGATGGGGATGCTTGGGTCGATCATGGATATCGGCCATACCACGGGCCCGCTGGTTGCAGGACTGGTGATTCTGCATGGCGGTTTTCCTGCGGCATTTCTCGTCGCTGCCGGTGTTCTCGCAGCAACCGCCTTGGCGTTTCTGCTCCATGCAGGCCGTGACGTGGCTGCGGGATTCCGTTATGGAACGCGTGACCGGGCCGGGTGAACTGAAGAATCTGAAAGACGTCACGAGGGGACCGGAGCCTCGGGAAAATAAGCATAAACGCATGGTCAACAAGGAGGCCTGTTCGATGAGAAAAACAATGTCGTCTCCCAACAGCAGAAGCCTTTCATGGCTGCTTTTCTTCTATTCGATCCCTTCAAAGCCGGTCAGCAAGCGGATGAAAATCTGGCGCCGGCTGCAGCAGCTGGGAACGCTGCATCTGAAAGGGTCGGTCTATCTGCTGCCGCACTCAGATGAGCGGAAACAACGATTCTCTGAGCTGGCGGCCGAGGTCGCCGCGCTGGGAGGCGAGGCAGACTTTGTCGTGGCAGAATGCATCGGAACAATGCGGAACGAGGAGATCATCGCGCTTTTCAATATTGCGCGGGCACAAGCATATGCACACGCGGAGAAGAGCCTGCACGCGCTGGAGCAGAAGGTCGGAAGCCTGCAGAAGGGCAGCAAAACCGTGACCCCGGAAGAGCTCCTGACCGAATTCCGCAAAATCGAGAAGGCGGCCGGCGACATCGCAGCAGTGGATTTCTTCGGATCGGAGCAGGGGAAAGACTTTACGAGACGGTTGCAGACGCTTGCCGGTCAGCTTGACGAGACATCCCACGGGAAAACACCGGTTCACACTCCGGAAATCGAACCCAGAACACCCGGTGATTACCGGAAGCGTGTCTGGGCTACCAGGCCCCATCCGTTTGTCGACCGCATGGCTTCTGCATGGCTGATCCGTCGTTTCATTGATCCTGATGCCCGATTCGTCTTCACCGCTGATATTGCAAAGGCACCGGCCGGTTCGGTTCTGTTTGACATACCCCGCGGCGATTTCACCCATCATGGAGATCTCTGCACCTTCGAAGTTCTGATAAAGTCCTTCGGCGTGAAGCAGAAGCCGCTGAAAAAATTGGCGGAACTTGTCCACGAACTCGACATTAAGGACGGCCGATATGCGGTACCGGAAGCCTCCGGCATCGAAGAGCTGCTCACCGGCATCCGCAAGACCGCACATAATGACGCGGATGCGCTCGAAAAAGGCATGGCGGTGTTCGAAATGCTGTATGCAAGCAAAGCATAGGGGGGTATGCGGCATGCCTTCCGGCCTCGCCTGGAATCCGTCTTTCTGCAAAACGCTTCCCTGGGGGCTGAACCCGGGCTTGGTTTGTACTTGAGGATTTGCGGAGAGAATGCTTTCCCGGCGCTCTGGTATACTAAACCATTCCCGAATGACAACCATTTTCTTCATTACCAAAAACGGGCAGGGCCTCGCATCGCGGCTGGCAGACGGACTCGCTGACGTTGAACTGCTGCGTTTCGATGCCAATGCAGTGCGCAGGCGCTGGCTGCCCGGAGAACGCCTGGTTTTCATCATGGCGGCCGGAATCGTAATCCGTACCATTGCGCCGCTGCTGGTCGACAAAAAGACCGACCCTGCCGTTGTTGTCATTGACGAAGCCGGTCAGCACGCGATCAGCCTCCTGAGTGGACACCTCGGTGGGGCAAACAGTCTGACCCGGGAGGTTGCGGAGATTCTCAGTATCACGCCAGTCGTAACGACCGCCTCCGATGTCGCCGGACTGCCGGCACTCGATCTCTGGGCGCGCGACAACAATCTCTTCATCGAGAATCCTGGAGCGCTGCCGTCCGTCATGAAACGCCTGATCGATTCCCGAACACTCCATATATTCACCGAACACGATGTCCCCCTCCCCCCCGCTTTCCTCCGCACGGATGAACGCGCAAACGCCGACGTCGTCATTTCCCTGACTGGTAGCAGCGTCACTCCCGGGAGCATTCTCCTGAGACCGAGGATACTCTCGGTCGGCATCGGCTGCAACAGCGGAACTTCGCGGCAGGAGATCGAGGCAGCGGTAGGATCAGCGCTGGGACTTGCAGGTCTCCCGCTTGTCGCCATTTTGAACATCGCAACCATCGACATCAAAGGAAAAGAACCCGGATTGGTGGATTTCTGTGCGCATCATGACCTGCCGCTTGTCACCTATTCCGCCGACAGGCTGAATCAGGTTCCAAACGTCGGCCACTCCGATGCCGTATTCCGGGCAACCGGAGCATACGCCGTCGCAGAACCATCGGCGATGCTAGCCGCAGAGACAGAGTGGCTGCTGATCGAGAAACAGAAATTCCCGAATGTCACGGTAGCCGTGGCACGGCGGGAGACCCAAAAACCGGCAGGCTCGTTGATC
>JAAYUK010000158.1 GCA_012517735.1 Nitrospiraceae bacterium | reverse complement strand
CCCCGGACAAGCGTGAGCAGATGGTAGCCCGATTCCGGGAGGAAGTCCTGCAAGTCGGGTCGATTGCTGCAGGGTGATGCCGGTCTCCGTGCGATCCACATTTGCGTTTTGCCTGCTAATGCGCCTATCAGAAAAAATCATGAGCCGAACTATTGACACCGGGTCAACGCCCTGTTAGGATTGAACTACGCCAAAAAATTGTGGAAACCTCCGGAGAGATGGGACCCGTATAAACACCGGCGTGGGGGCAGCCAAAGCACAACGGAGGAGTTACGTGAGCGCAGCAACGGATTTTTCGGAGTATGGCCGTCTGCAGGACTTCATCGCATTTGCAAAAACCGGTGTAAAGATCAAGGCGTCCGCCAACCCTTCCCGCCAGATTGTTACCAACAAGGTGCATCCGGGAAGTCACGAAGAGATGAAGTCTGAAGTCGATATGATCCTGTATACGACAGTTTTTACCTTTCGTATAGCCGATGAGGATAGGAAAGTTGCAAAGGTATACATGGTGAGTTCAACCGAAGAGAGCGCGGACCAGATCAGGATTGACACCAACATAGCAAACCAGCGCCTGAAGGTGGATTACGAGCGGCTGAAGGCGGTCGGGATCGAGATTGACGAAAAGCTGTTCTGAGCTGTTATGGAGGCAGGCGAAGCGTTCAGCCGGTGAGTCCGTCCGCCTCATCCGGCCTGTTCAATGAAAGAAGAAGCGCGCCGATCGCTGCTGCGAGCATGATCAGCACTCCCGTTCCGAGGAAAATATTCCCCACCATCTGATCCCGCTCCAGCAGGCCGAGCCGGGTGAGCATCCAGTGCCAGTCGTGGATGGGATCGCCCCCCGCGCCGATGCTTACGAGCGGCAGTTCCATGGTGCGTGCGTCTTTGACATAGACTGACACGTTGATCATGCTCTGGCCGAGCCAGAAAAACGGAACGGTTGCCGAGTAGCGTGCGTCCTGAAGATAAAAGTAGATCGCACAGGCTGCCGGCACGAACAACTGGCCGATGGTCCCACCTGCGATCCCTGGAAACTCGCCAAACCAGCCGAACAGCATGTGTCCGGCTTCGTGCGCAACCAGATTGACCCCATCAATAAGGTGCCATTCAGCCGGTCTGATGGCGCAATATGCGCCATACAAGAGCAGTATCAATGCCCCGATGGCTTTCGGCACGCTGATCGAGAGGGCTTTCATGCGAAACAACGCCGGTCTAGAGCCGAACCGGCACACCCTTGGCCCGGAGATATTCCTTGGACTCGCGCACGGTGAACTCGCGATAGTGGAAGATGGAGGCGGCAAGCGCCGCATCGGCTTTGCCTGCGGTCAGTCCTTCGTACAGATGTTCGAGATTCCCGGCACCGCCTGACGCGATCACCGGGATCGTCACTGCTTCGGCAATCGCCCGGGTCAGCGGAATGTCGTAGCCGTCCTTGGTGCCGTCCTTGTCCATGCTCGTCAGCAGGATCTCCCCGGCACCGAGCGCTTCCATTTTTTTTGCCCACGCTATCGCATTGATCAGCTTCATCTTCCTGCCGCCATGCGTGGAGATGGCCCACGAAGGGCTTTCGACCGGGAGCGAAAGAACCACATCGGCCATAAACTCGTCGGTTGCCCACGGCTCGCCGGTGGCATCCGCCATGTTGTCGGCGATGCGCTTTGCATCGATTGCAACGACAATACATTGGCTGCCGAAGCGTTCGGCAGCCTTACTGATGAAATAGGGGTCCTTAACCGCAGTCGTGTTGATCGAGACCTTGTCGCACCCGGCGTTCAACAGGTCGCGTATGTCATCAAGCGACTTGATGCCGCCGCCCACGGTAAGCGGCATGAAGACATCATCGGCAGTTTTCTGGACCACATCGAGGATGACTTTCCGTTTTTCGTGCGAGGCGGTGATGTCGAGAAATACCAGCTCGTCGGCTCCCTGCTGGTCGTAGAAGATCGCATTTTCGACCGGATCGCCGGCATCGCGCAGGTTCTCAAAGCTGACACCCTTGACAACCCGGCCGTTTTTGACATCAAGACACGGAATAATCCTCTTGGCAAGCATATCAAAAACCGTAATGAGTGAAGCGTGATGAGTGAAGCGTACGATACAAGTGCATGGTTATTTCCTCAAAAATCGGATCAGACCGAGCAGCATCCGCCGAATGTTTTCTATGTTATTGAATATTGTATCCTCAACCTGATAATCCAGTCGCCGGGCCAGAATCAATTGTGTCTCAGCTTCGGCAAGAGACCCAAGTGCAACATGGAGAAACTGTATGAATTCTTTCCGGGTGCTTCGTGCTGCTCCCTCTG
>JAAYUK010000157.1 GCA_012517735.1 Nitrospiraceae bacterium | reverse complement strand
GCGCGAAAAAGGCGGTTTTCCTGCCGGATGACGATGTGAAGCTTGCTGACCTCCAGATCCGCTTCCCTGAAAAAGACCTGGTTCTGAGATCGTCCGACGGGGTTTACAATACGGAATCGCGCAACCTGAAGATTGACGGCGAGATCACCGCGTCGACCAAAAGCTACAATATCCACGCAAAAACGCTCTTCTGGGATGCGAAAAAGAACGAAATCGTCTCTGACCAGCCGATTCAGATTGTGGGACAGGGATTTACGGTCGACGGCGACGATCTGGTCGCTACAACCGACAGGGCGATGCTGCAGAATAATGTCCGGGCGGTATTCAATGGGAAAAAATAGGCTGATTCGCTTCTGTGCAGCGGTCTGCAGTCTGCTGTGTGCGGGGAGTGTGTTGACGCATGCCGCATCTTCCGCCGACGCCAAAAAAGACAAGGCGGAGCCGCTCATCATTACCTCAAAGACGCTCGTTGCCGATAATCAGGAAAAGACGGCGACATTTGAAGGGAATGTGGTAGCCAGAAAAGGCACGATGACTCTCTATGCTGACCGGATGATCGTTTATTCGAAAAAAGACATGAATCAGGCGCTTGATGCTTCCGCGGCTCCGACTCCTCCTGCTCCTGCCAAGGAAAAGGATAAGCAGGGTGAAGAGTCGGCGGAGATCGACAAGGTCGAAGCCGACGGTAATGTGCGTCTGATCAAGGGGAACCGGGTGGTGACGGCGGGGTTTGCCACCTATTTTACCCAGCCTGAGGAGTATGTTGTTTTCATTCAGAAACCGCGTGCTGCCGAGGGCCCGAATGTCGTTACCGGTACAAAGATGACCTATTATCTGAAGGATGACCGGTCGGTCGTCGAAAACAGCAAGGTTTTTCTGGTAAATCAGGAGCGGAAACAGAATCCGGCGGGGCCGAAGAAAGAACGGTAAGCCGTAACCTGCAGTGATGGCGAGGGGAGCCCGGACCATGTGGTTGCGGACTGCCGGAGGGGATACAGGAAGATGGCATCAGGGATGAAGAGTTCAGACCTGGCTCGGGAACTTGGTATAAAATCGAGAGACATTGTCGGTATTGTCGAGCAGCTGCGCGGGGTTTCTTTCAAAAAAGGGACCACGATCATCAAGCTTTCGGACAGCGAGATCGCTGCGATTCGCAGCCGGTATGGGCCGGTGGAGCCTGAAGGTTCTGCTGGTGCTGCTGCGGAACTGCCTTCCGTGCAGGCATTTGCTGAGGGTGCCGTTGCTGTAAGTTTTCCTGCTGAGCAGGAGGTGCCCGCCAGGCTGGCAGATTCCGATGCAACATTGGCTGCTGTGTTGCCTGAAGAACTGTCGATTGCGGACACGCAATCGGCGGTCTCTGTTGATCCGGAGTCATCTCCGGAGCAGTTTCCTGCGTGGCACGGCGACCGGAACACGCTCGAAACGCGGCATCTTGGCAAGTCATACGGCAGCAAAACCGCTGTCAGAAACGTCAGTTTTTCGGTCCAGACGGGCGAGGTCGTCGGGCTGCTCGGCCCGAACGGAGCCGGCAAGACCACAACCTTTTATATGGTTGTCGGTGCGATCAGGCCTGATCACGGGGAAATCCTGCTCAATGGCAAGGATCTCCGGAACATGCCGATGTACCAGCGGGCGCTGAACGGTCTGGGGTATCTGCCACAGGAGCCTTCGATTTTCCGGAAGCTGACGGTCCGCGAGAATCTGAAGGCGGTGCTTGAGGTCCGCTGGAAAAGCATCAAGAAGAAGGAAGACCAGCTGGATATCGACGAAGAGGTCCAGGGGCTTCTGGAGGAATTCAACCTGACCGAATTTGCAGATCGCGACGGCTATCGTCTTTCAGGTGGCGAGCGCAGACGCACCGAGATTGCCCGCGCTGTGGCGCTACGGCCGACATTCCTGCTCTTTGACGAACCCTTTGCGGGAATCGACCCGATCGCTATCATAGAACTCAAGAAAATGATAGTCTATCTTAAGCAAAAGGGGCTTGGTATACTTATTACAGATCACAATGTACGCGAAACACTCTCGATTACGGACCGTGCCTATATCATTAAGGACGGAACGGTCTTTGCCGCCGGTGATCCCGAAACACTGGTCGGAAACCGGCAGGTGCGGGAAGCATATCTCGGGGAGGATTTCAGACTCTCATGACAGCACTCGAACATCGGCTTGATCTCCGGCTCTCGCAGAAGCTCGTTCTGACGCCCCAGCTGCAGCAGGCGATCAAACTGCTTCAGATGCCGCAGCTTGAGCTTGCGCAGACGCTTACGCAGGAGCTGACCGAAAATCCGTTTCTGGAAGAGCTGCTTGATGAGCATGAAGAGGAGATTCCGACGCTTGATCCCCGCACGGATGATGAGCCGGTTACCCCCGATGTCGATTATGATACGGCAGAACTGACCGAGGAGAGCTTTACCAAGTTCAGCGTTGACGAGTATTTTGAAGAGCGTGGCAGCGACGGACGCGATCTTGGATATTTCAATCCAGGCACTGAGGAGCGCCCTTCGTATGAGCTGTTCTACTCCAGAAAGCCTGATCTGTATGATCACCTGCTCTGGCAGCTCCGGCTCAGCACGGCCCGCGATGAAGTGCGTATCGCTGCCGAGTCAGTCATCGGCAACATCGAAGACGACGGCTATCTCCGCATCTCTGACGAGGAGCTGGCCCGGACCGCCGGAGTATCTTCAGAGCTGATAGCCGAAGCGGTTGCGCTGGTGCAGGGGTTTGATCCCCCCGGTGTCTGCGCCCGTTCCCTTCAGGATTGCCTGATGCTGCAGCTCAGGACGCTCGGGCTTGAAGACACGCTGGTTGCCCGTCTGGTGCGCGGCAACATGGAGGATATCCAGAAACACAAGTTTCAGCAGATAGCGCGGGCCTATGCGATGCCGCTGGAAGACATCATGGCTGCGGTCAGGATTATCGAGGCGCTTGACCCGAGGCCTGCTTCGAAGTATACCGGTGAGGAGACGACCTACGTTGTTCCGGATGTATTTATCACCCGCACGGACGAAGGGTATCAGATCGTCCTGAACGATGAGGGGATGCCCCGGCTGCGTCTGAATGGCACCTACCGGGCGCTCCTGACCAGGAAGGAACAGTTGACCAAGGAGGAAAAGGCGTTTCTCCGGGAGAAGCTGCGGCTTGCGACGGAACTGATCAAGAGCCTTGACCAGCGGAACCGGACCATCTACCGTGTGGCTGACAGCATCCTGAAGTTCCAGATGGAATTTTTCGAGCGGGGACGGCAACAGCTCCGCCCGCTGACCCTCAAGGATGTGGCGACCGATGTCGGCATGCATGAGAGCACCATCAGCCGGGTGACGTCGAACAAGTACCTTGCGTGCGACCACGGCGTATTCAGTTTCCGCTTTTTCTTCAGCAGTGCCTTGCAATCCGATACCGGTGAGGTCTCTTCGACATCGGTGAAGGATCTCATTCGGAAGATCATCGAGGAGGAGGATCCCAAAAAACCGTTAAGCGACAAAATGATCGCAGACAGGCTGCGCGGCGAGAATGTGACGATTGCGCGACGGACAGTGGCGAAATACCGGGAAGAGCTCAAAATCGCCCCGCAAAACATGAGAAAACGCTATGATTAACCAGAGGAGGAACGTATGAACATTATTGTGAATGGACGTCATCTTGAGGTTACCCCGGCGCTCAGGCAGTATGCCGAGGATAAAATCGGGAGATTTACCAAGTACATATCGAACATTTCGGAGGCAATCGTCACCGTCAGCGTCGAGAAGCATCGGCAGAAGGCCGAAGTCCTGCTGAAGGTCAATGGATACATGATCCAGGCAGAAGGCGCGACCGGCGATGTCTATTCGGCGATCGACGGAGTTGTCGAAAAACTCGAAAAACAGGTCGTGAAATATAAGGAAAAGCTGTCCGACCACCGCAAGGGTGACAAGAAGGCGGTAGCTCCTGCCGCTCAGCCGGTGCGCGAGGGCCGCATCATCAAGCACAAGAAATTCGACATGAAGCCGATGACGCCGGACGATGCCGTCGAGCAGATGGACATGCTCGGCAAGGACTTTTTCGTCTTTACGAACCTGTCGAGCGGAGAAATGAATGTCGTCTATCTCCGTAAAGACGGCAATTACGGGCTGATCGAGCCGACCCGGTAACGTCCTGACAACAGCGGCAGGAGCACCCTGCCGCTGTTTTTTTATCATGAAAGAAGACCCGCCTGTTATATCAATAGTTATTGTCAGCGGCTATTCGGGAGCTGGCAAAACGGTTGCGCTCCGTGCGCTGGAGGATAACGGTTTTTTCTGCATCGACAATCTCCCCATCGGTCTCATCGGCGCATTTCTGACCTCTGTTTCAGAAGGGCATACCAACCGGCGCGTCGGTATCGGCGTCGATATCCGGGAGAAGGAGTGGATCCGGGAAGCTGACTCGATTATCGCCGGACTGCGGAGGGAGTATCCCATAGAGATCCTTTTTCTGGAGTCCGAACGCGACGTGCTGGTGCGTCGTTTCCGGGAGACGCGGCG
>JAAYUK010000015.1 GCA_012517735.1 Nitrospiraceae bacterium | reverse complement strand
CGCCTTGTTGAACATCATCTTCAGGGCATCCCGGAGAAAATGATGATCCTCCACAATGAAGACGCGGATCTTCTTCGGCTGAGTGCGGCTTTTGATTTCCATGCGGGTCAATATCGTTTTCGTCATGGCTTCCTGTCTGATCATGGTGTGCTTTTGGAACATCATAGCACAGGAAAAATTTTTTGTCGCGAGTTCAGGACCGGGGAGGAGCGAAAACCGGTGCCGCTCCTTTATAATAAAATCTTCAATCATGATTCAGGTCAGCCAACTATCAAAGGCATATGGACGTCAGGTCATTTTCGATGAAACCGGCTTCACTTTAAATGCAGGCGAACGCATCGGTCTGGTCGGGCGAAACGGGCACGGCAAAACAACCCTCTTTCGCATGCTGCTCGGGCAGGAACAGCCGGACAGCGGCACCATCAGCATCCCAAACGGATACAGCATCGGCCACCTCTCCCAGCACATACACTTCACCGAACCGACCGTTCTGGCAGAAGCATGCCTCGCTTTGCCGAAACATGACAACGGTGTTGACGAGACCTACCGTGCCGAAAAAATCCTGACCGGCCTTGGTTTTGATGCGGACGATTTTCTGCGCTCGCCGCATGACCTCTCGGGCGGATTCCAGATACGGCTGAATTTGGCAAAGGCGTTGCTGCAGGAGCCGAATCTCCTGCTCCTCGACGAACCGACCAACTATCTCGACATCCTTTCAATCCGCTGGCTCAGGGAGTTTCTCCGTACCTGGAAAAACGAGTTGATGCTTATCACCCACGACCGCGCTTTTCTGGACAGTGTCTCGACGCATACCATGGGCATTCACCGTTGCAAGCTCCGCAAAATGGAAGGCGGCACCGAAAAATTCTGGCAGCAGATCATGATGGATGAAGAAGTCTACGAGCGCACACGGATCAACGATGAGAAGAAGCGCCAGGAAATCGAACAGTTTGTCAACCGTTTCCGGGCGCAGGCCACCCGTGCAAAGGCGGTACAGTCGAAAATCAAGGCGCTGGCGCGGCATGAGCGCCTGGACAAACTCGACACCATTCGCACCCTCGAGTTCCAGTTCAATGAAGAACCGTTTGTCGGCAAATGGCTCATGGAGACAAAAGGTCTCGCATTTTCGTACGATGCGGCCGGGAAACCCCTGATCGACGATCTGAGCATTGTTGTGGGGCCGAAAGACCGGATTGCGATCATCGGGCCGAACGGCAGGGGAAAGACCACCCTGCTTAACCTTTTTGCCGGAGAACTCAGGCCCGCGCGTGGCGAGGTCGTCCTGAACGCCAAATGCAGGCTTGGCTACTTCGGGCAGACGAATATCGACCGTCTTTCGCCATCCATGACGGTTGAGGAAGAAATCATGTCGGTCGTCCCGGATGAACTGCGGCGAACGGCACGCGCAATCGCGGGCACCATGATGTTCGAAGGCGATGCTGCGCTTAAAAAGATCAGTGTGCTTTCGGGCGGCGAACGCAGCCGCGTGCTCCTCGGGAAACTGCTGGCGCAGCCGTCCAATCTGCTTCTGCTTGACGAGCCGACCAACCATCTCGACATGGAGTCGGTCGATTCTCTCCTTGAGGCGATCGATGCCTTTGACGGGGCAGTCATCATCGTCACGCACAGCGAAATGATTCTCCGTGCGGTTGCAACGCGCCTCATAGTCTTCGATCGGGGCGCAGTGCGTGTCTTTGAAGGCACCTATGAGGACTTTCTGGAGCGGGTCGGCTGGCAAAGCGAGTGCGAACACGGAAATGACCAGAAGCCTCGCCAGCCCGATGATCGCATTACCAAAAAAGAACTTCGCAAGCTTCGGGCAGATATCATCACCGAACGATCAAAAATACTCAACCCGATCCAGACCCGCATCGCGGCGATCGAGAGCACAATCGTTCATCTCGAGCAGCAGTGCGAAGAGGCGGAAAAAGAGCTGCTGGCCGCGTCCGAAAAAGGAGACTGGCAGGCCATCGGCGACCAGTCGAAGCTGCTGGACAACGCAAAGTCGGAAATAGAAATTCTGTTCGCTGAACTTGCAGAACTTCACGAGACCTTCGAAGAGAAATCGCGTGAATACGAACTGCGCCTCAGCGGGATTGGAGCATCATGATGAGACCAGTCGAGAAGACAGGGACCGCTCCTGAAGAATCTGCATACTGGTTTGTGTTTCATCGGGACCGCATGCTCCTGAACGAAGCAGCACAGGGGCTCGCGATGATTCCGACCGCGGCCTCTGCGGAAGAGCTCGGGGTATATCCGCATACAACGCTCTGCATCGGTCAGTACAATGACAAGCCCTGCTTTGCTGCAGATGTATCCATGGGGATTCCCCCTTCGCGCTCGATGCGTTTCAGTGAACTTCGACCGCTGATCGGCATGCTTCCTGACCAGCTTTTTTGCCGTGCGGGCACGGCGTTTCAGCTGATCCACTGGGAGCGCACCTGGCGTTTCTGCCCGCGCTGTGCCGCTCCCCTCTATCCGAAACCGGGAGAACGTGCAAAAACATGCCACGCATGCAGCTTTACCGGCTATCCGCCGATCTCCCCTGCGGTCATCGTGGCGGTTGTTCGCGACGGGAAACTGCTCCTTGCACATTCCAGCCGCTTCCGCGCCGGCCTGTACAGCGTGCTTGCCGGATTTGTCGAGGCGGGAGAGACGCTGGAAGAATGCGTGCGCCGCGAGATACGTGAGGAGGTCAACATTGAAGTCGCTGATATCCGCTACTTCGGCAGCATGTCATGGCCGTTCCCCCATTCGCTCATGGTCGGGTTCACCGCCCGGCACGCCGCAGGCGAAATCGCGGCAGATCAGGCAGAGATCGACGATGCAGGCTGGTTTACGGCTGATGCCCTCCCGGAGCTTCTTCCCGTCAAAGGGACCCTCTCCCGGCAACTGATCGACTGGTTTGTTTCGGGCGAAGCGGATGGGCGGGCGGAGTGACACTCCCTTGCGGCTTGCCGCGGAGAATCCTGCAAAGCCTTTCCGCAAATCCGACATCCTGCATGTGCCGTTTCGCCGAATGAAAACGCTCTGTTATTCGCCCTGTTCAGCCGCGCGCGTGCGTTTGTCCAATAACAACTTCAGGGTTATTCGCTCCCTCCCATGAACACACTGGAAGCCCCGCGATGACTACGCCATGACCACCAGCGACGGGAAGATTCCGAGCAGGAGCACAAAGAATGCCGTGATGACGACTGTCAGCATGAGCGTTCGGGACGGCGAGCAGGTGACCGGTCCTTCCTGCTCGCACATGAACATGATGCCGACAAGCCGGAGATAATAAAACGCCGAGACGACGCTGAAAATGACCGCAATGACCACAAGTGCCGTATGCCCGGCATTAACCGCAGCAAGAAACACCTGCAGCTTGCCGACAAACCCGGCAGCCGGCGGGATTCCGGTCAGCGAAAAAAGAAAGACCAGCATTGCGGTGGCGAGAAACGGCTGTCGTTTTGCAAGACCCGCGTATGCAGAGCTCTCCTCGCCGTTGTCCAGCATGAGCATCACTGAAAAGGCGCCCATGTTCATGAAAGTGTAGACAGCAAGATAGGTCATGACCGCCTGCATGCCGACAGGAGTTCCCGCCAGAACTCCGAGAAGCATGTAGCCGGCATGGGCAACGGACGAGTATGCCAGCATCCGCTTCACGTTTTCCTGCCGGAGCGCAAGCAGGTTGCCAGCAGTGATTGTCAGCACGGCAAGCACCGTCAGCGACGGTATCCATGCGCTCCCCGCAGCGCCGAACCCCTCGATCAGAACCCGCCCAAACGCTGCAAAAGCCGCCGCCTTCGGACCAACCGACATGAAAGCCGTCACCGGGGTCGGCGCTCCCTGATACGCATCGGGCGCCCACATGTGAAAGGGCACCGCAGCGATCTTGAACCCGAAGGCGATTACGATTGCCATCACCGCAAGCCCGAGAACAGGATCGGATACATTGCCGCCCGTCATGACATGCAGAGCGACCGCCGGAATGCCTGTCGTTCCGGTCAGCACATACACCATCGCGATGCCGAACAGCAATACGGCGGTCGCGAACGTGCCGAGCAGGAGATACTTCATCGCCGCCTCATTCGACCACCGGCTTTCGCGCTGAAAGCCCGTCAGCACATAGACGCTGAGCGACATCAGTTCAAGCCCGATGTACAGGACGATCAGGTCGTTGGCAGACGCCATGCACATCATGCCGACCGTGGCAAGCATCAGGAGGCAGAAATATTCCGCCGCATATTCTTCCCGGATACCACGTGCCCCGATGGCGAGCATGACGCCGAGCACGAGCGTCAGCAGAAAGAGGAGCTTGAAAAAAGCACTGTGAGCGTCTGCGACGAACATGCCTTCAAAGCCGGCCCCCGATATGCCCGGAACCAGGTATGCCGTCACGGCGGCGGCCAGTATCGTCAGGATGCCGAGCAACCCCTTGCTGCGGACGACGAGGCCCGTGAGGAAAATGCCGAGCATGGCGATCGTCAGCACGATTTCAGGAGTCAGCAGACGGAGTTCACTCATCGCGCACCACCCACAGCCGCCATGACAGCCTTCGCCGATTGCAACCCATTGACGAACTGGTCAACGGAGGCTCGCATGAACTCCAGCAGGATGCCCGGCTGCACCCCGACGACAAGGATCACGACAATCAGCGGCAGAAAACAGAGCGTTTCGCGAAATCCGATATCCCCGATTCCGCCAGCATACGGGTCGGCGGGCTTGAAGAGAATCAGTCGATAGTAGACCCAGCACATATAGACAACGCCAAGGACAACCCCCAGGACTGCGAGCCCGCCGATGACATAATGCCCCTGAAACACACCGCTCAGGATCAGGAATTCGCCCACGAATGCGCTCATGCCCGGGAAGCCGGTCGCCGCAAGTCCCAATATCGTGAAAACGGTCGCGAAAACCGGAACCGCAGTGCTCAGCCCGCCGAAACCCGAAACCATGCGCGTTCTGAAACGCTCTTCTATCGACGCAATCCAGAGGAACAGTCCGCCGGTGATCACGCCGTGGCTTATCATCTGGATGATACTGCCGTCGATGCCGGCTCTGCTCATCGTTGCAATACCGAGGAGGATGAATCCCATGTGGCTCAGGCTCGAATATGCGACAAGCCGTTTCAGATCCTGCTGTGCGAGGGCGCAATACGCACCGTACAGGACGGTAATCACCGAGAGCGCGAGCATCGGCTCAAGCAAAGTCCATGCG
>JAAYUK010000156.1 GCA_012517735.1 Nitrospiraceae bacterium | reverse complement strand
GAAGAACAGCTCGTTCAGCGCTGCGCCGACCGGCTTGATGCCCCATGCCGCGACAAACAGCGAAAGGATAACAAACGGAGCCCATGCCCGGAAGACCTGGCCGCCGGTGAACATCAGCTGCGCCTTGCCTTCGCTCTTCGGTTCATCCGGGAATCTCCAGCTCTCCTTCGGATGCCAGACCCTCAGGAATGCAACGGTCGCGATAATGGAGGCAAGCGATGCGATGATGTCGGGGAGCAACGGTCCGAGGAAGTTGGACGACAGGTACTGTGCGATGGCGAACGAACCGCCCGACACAAAACATGCCGGCCATACTTCAAGACCCTTCTTCCAGCCGGCCATGAGAACGGTCAGGTAGAGCGGAACCAGACAGCTCAAAAACGGCAGCGTACGGCCGACGAGCTGGCTCAGGGCCATATCCGGCACGCCGGCGACCTGTGCACCGACGACGATCGGGATACCGATTGCACCGAATGCGACCGGCGCGGTGTTCGCCAGCAGGCAGATGCCCGCTGCATACAGCGGATTGAAGCCGAGACCGACGAGCATTGCGCAGGTCATGGCGACCGGCGTACCGAATCCGGCTGCGCCTTCGATGAATGCACCAAAGGAAAACGCGATCAGGAGTGCCTGCATGCGGCGGTCGTCAGAGATCGAAGCCAGTGAGTTCTTGATGATTTCGAACTGGCCGGTTGCGACGGACATGTTGTAAATGAACAGGGCCGTAATGATGATCCAGCAGACAGGAAAGAGCCCGAACATGGCTCCCTGAACGGTTGCCCAGAAGGCATATGATGCGGGCATGCCATAGACGAAAACGGCAATACCGAAGGCGAGTCCGGTTGCGATGGTTGCGGCGATATGTCCCTTCATCTTGATGATCGCAAGCGCGACGCCAAGAAAGATGATCGGGATGGATGCGATAAGCGCCGAAAGGCCGATTGAGCCCAACGGGTCAATATTCATCGTCCAAGTCATTGTATAATCTCCTTCATAAATCAATAAGTTCTTTTCTAGCTTCCTGGGAAACTACCGATCGGACACCGTGCTGGGAATCACCTCTTTCCTGAACATGACATTGCGCGCGGAAAGCGCTGGTTGCTTACTGCAGCATCCGCCCAAAATACCGGCGGGATCCTCAACCCGTAACGATATGGAAAGGTTTGCCGGAGATGCAGGCAGGGGCTTCCCTGTTTGAATCGTCCCCTGGTGTATTGGGAACTCCCCGGCAACCGGCTGCGGGATGGCAGATACCGTTCGGTCTGTGTAGCAAAGCCCCGGATGACAGGCCGGACTGGCTGCCTCCCGATGAAACGGAGATATAAGATGGATAAATGTGCCATATTTATTCTGCAAATATCTGTTAATTAAGCTGAATTAACTATTTGTACCATACAGAAAAAACTCTTTACAATCGGTGTTTCTCCTACAAAATAGGCAGCGTATTCGGTCGTCTGAGGAAATCCTGGTAGAACCACTCAAGGGGAAAAGAAGGAAAAAGCTGTAAAATCAATGCTGAGATGAAGAAACTGGATATCTATTCCTTGGATTGAACCCCGTTCTTTTGGGAATAACTCGCAATGACCTTTTCGAGGAATTCGGCATATTTCTGAAGTTCTGCAGGACTGAGCGTCGACTCGATATGCTGCGCCCACTCTCTGGCCACCGCATTGTTGCTCTCCATGAGCCGCTGTCCGCGATCACTGAGCATAATATAGAAGACGCGGCGGTCATCGTTGCACTGGATCTTCTTCAAGTAGCCCATATCCACCAGCTTATTGACGATTGCGGTAACTGCCGGTTTCGAGACCCGGAATTTTTCGGCCAGCTCGCTACAGGTCGGCTGATGCATCCGGCTTATGACGTCGAGATAATAATTCTGGCGGAAGGTAACCTCGGGAAGATCGCCATTGCCGATCGCTTCCCGCTTCTGGAGTGAAGCCGAGAGAAGGATTTCCCTGATCTTGATGACGAGGTCGGTAAATTCCATAATGAACGCTGTTACTCAATACACAAGTGGTGATGATTATACCAAAAAGGAAAAAGGGAAAAATATGGCAAATAAATGACTTCCCGGCGCAGGTCCGGGCTGATTTCTTTCGTCGAACCTCCGGCATGCTGAAATTACATGATCGCTTTGCTTTTTTTATTTTTTTGTTTGATAATGGATTCATATTCCTGCGATGGGGGAGCCTCAATGGTTCGGTATACCGGCATCAATCACCTCGCGCTTGCTACCGGCGACATGGAAAGAACGATACTCTTCTGGCGGGATTTGCTGGGTCTCAGGATTGTTGCCGGCCTCGGGGGAAAAGGCTATCGGCAATATTTTTTTGAACTGTCCGGAAACGATCTGATTGCCTTTTTTGAGTGGCCCGGGGTACAGCCTGTTCCCGAAAAAGATGCCGGAAGGCCGGTCAGCGGACCGTTTGCATTCGATCATGTCGCCCTTGGGGTTGAGAATGCCGACCAGCTCTGGGAGCTGAAAGACCGCCTCAATGCTGCGGATATCTTTGTGTCGGAAGTGATCGATCAGGGATTCGTTCATTCCATATATACGTTTGATCCGAACGGGATTGCCGTGGAAATCAGTTATTGCGTGCCGGAATTGGATATTCGTGCCGATCCCATAATGGCCGACCCTGCTCCGGCCGCCGCCGTTCACGATGGACTGGCACCCTGTCCCGATCACTGGCCGTCAGTGACTCGCCCCACGCCG
>JAAYUK010000155.1 GCA_012517735.1 Nitrospiraceae bacterium | reverse complement strand
CTGGCCGGGGGCTTTTTCCTTATGCAGTCCGGGTTTGTCCTTGAACTGGCCGGGAGCCTTTTCTTTGTGCAGTCCGGGTTTATCTTTCAGCTGACCAGGCTTTTCCTTGAATTGCCCGGGTTTTGCCTTTTGATCCTTTTGCGCCTTCATGTCAGCCGGAACCTGATCATCCGCAACCTTCTTGGACGTCGCTGCGGCGCTCATGCTGAACGAGCCAAGCGCAAAAAACAGTGCTGCGATAACCACCAGTACCTTCCTCATGCCGTCACCCTCCTTCATGGTTCCGCGATCTCCGACCGCCGGTTGCTCACATTCTTGCATAAATCTGCCTTCCGGTACAAGCACGCGGGACTAACGCCCCAAAAGTGCTACAATAGCTGAATTTCTGCATCGGGATTTGGAGATCAGCATGGCATTGTATGCACTTGCCATTTTTATCGCTGCGCTGTTGCTGTTTCAGATTCAGCCGATCATGGCAAAAATGATTCTTCCATGGTTTGGCGGGGCTGCATCGGTCTGGATAACCTGCATGATGTTTTACCAGACAGGACTGCTCGGGGGATACCTGTATGCTCACATGATCACCCGCTGCTTGGGGCCGCAAAAACAGGCATTCCTCCATATCCTGCTTCTTGCCGGAAGTCTTGCCGCGCTCCCGGTCATGCCCGATGCCCGCTGGAAACCGCTCGGGACCGAAGAGCCGATTCTCCACATCATCCTATTGCTCAGCGCAACAGTTGGACTGCCCTATTTTCTGCTGTCAGCAACCGGTCCATTGCTTCAGGCATGGCATGCCCGACGGTTTCAGTCTATCCTGCCCTATCGCCTCTTTGCGCTTTCGAATCTCGCGTCGCTCGCGGGACTGCTCGCTTATCCGTTCATCATTGAACCGCGGCTGACCCTGTCGGAACAGTCCACGATCTGGTCATTGACGTACGGCGTATTTGTCGTCCTCTGCGGCGTTACGGCACTCCATGCCATGCAGGCCGGACATCTGCAGACCACACCCAAAGATTCAGCTACCACGCATGACGGATATCCGACGGTCAGGACACGCGCAATCTGGTTTGCCCTTGCCTGCGGCAGCACGATGTTGATGATGGCGGTAACGCATCATCTTACGCAAAATGTCACCTCCCTGCCGTTTCTCTGGATTCTGCCGCTCAGTCTTTATCTGTTCAGCTTTGTGCTCTGTTTCGATTTTCAGGGAGCCTACCGCAGAAAGGAATATCTGTGGCTGCTGACCGGTGCGATTGGCATCATGGCTTACGGGCTGGCGGTCTGGACCGAGAGCGGGTTGAGCCTTCGGATCGTGATTCCCGCATATGCGCTCGGCATGTTCGTCTGTTTCATGTTCTTTCATGGTGAACTGGCAGCACGCAAGCCGCACCCTGATCATCTGACCTTATTCTATCTCATGATCTCGATCGGCGGCGCACTCGGCGGCATTCTCATGGGAATCGCGTCGCCGCTGATCATCCTCGGATACGCCGAAATGCCGATCATTCTGCTGCTCTGCTCGCTGGCCGTGCTGGCAGTCCACCGTCATGCCGGCCGCCTGGCACTGGCAGTGAGCGCCTGTCTGATTGTCGGCGTTACCATTGCATCGGGCGTGTACATGAATTCGTATCTGAAACATGCCTATGTCATGGCTCGGAACTTTTACGGTGATCTCATGGTCAGTGTGAATGATCGGGACACCGCGTATGAGTACCGTTCGCTGATACATGGTATTGTCATTCACGGCGTGCAGTACACCGCTCCGGAGCTTCGCCGCGAGCCGGTCTCATACTTTGCGCCGCATTCCGGTATCGGGATGGCATTTGCGCATCTGCGGCGGACGGCGGCGCACCCGCTGAAAGTCGGCGTTGTCGGCCTCGGCGCCGGAGCGCTCGCTGCCTATGGAGAAGCAGGAGACACCTTCCGGTTCTATGAAATCAATCCGCTCGTGGCCGAACTCGCTCAGCGGGAGTTCACATTCCTGGCGGACTGTCCTGCTGCCGTTGACATCGTAATCGGCGATGGACGGCTTTCACTCGAAAAGGAACCCGGACAGAATTTTGATCTGCTTGTGTTCGATGCGTTTTCGGGCGATGCCATCCCCGCGCATCTGCTGACCACTCAGGCAATGGAGCTGTATCTGCGGCATCTGAAACCGGACGGGATTCTGGCACTGAACATCTCCAACACCTACATCGATCTGTTGCCGGTCGCCGTGCAGCTCGGCAGGGCTTTCGGCAAACAGGTCACCTACATACCGAGTGCCGGGTCGGAGGACTACCAGATCTATTATGCTGCATGGACACTGCTGTCGGCAGAGCCGCTCGAAAGTCCGGACATCGTGGAAGCGGCCCAGCCGCTGCCTGTTCAGAGCGATATCCGGGTCTGGACCGACGATTACAGCAATCTTTTTGAAGTGCTTCGCTGATCCCGGCCGGCATGCTCCGGTCTGACGGAGGACGCGGCCGTGCCGCAGGTCCCCGCAGGCACGGCCGTACGGCACGGCTTGAACAAAGACGAAACGTTATGCGCGCTGCGCCATCTCGAGCGCAACTGCTACAGCCACGGAAGCCCCCACCATCGGGTTGTTGCCCATGCCGAGGAATCCCATCATCTCCACATGTGCGGGAACCGATGACGAACCGGCAAACTGGGCATCCGAGTGCATGCGGCCCATGGTATCGGTCATGCCGTAGGAAGCAGGACCGGCGGCCATATTGTCCGGGTGCAGGGTGCGGCCGGTTCCTCCGCCGGATGCAACCGAAAAATAGCGTTTACCCTGTTCAAGGCATTCTTTCTTGTACGTACCTGCCACCGGGTGCTGAAAACGGGTCGGATTGGTGGAATTGCCGGTAATCGAGACATCCACCCCCTCCGCATGATTTATGGCCACCCCCTCGCGGACATCATCAGCACCATAGCAGCGCACTCTGGCCCGTTCCCCCCGTGAATAGGCAATTTCACGGACAATGGCCAGTTTGCCGGTCGCATAGTCGAATTGCGTCTGCACATAGGTAAAACCATTGATGCGGGAGATGATCTGCGCCGCATCCTTTCCCAGACCGTTCAGTATGACCCGCAGAGGCTCCTTGCGCGCCTTGTTCGCCGAGCGAGCCAGGCCGATGGCTCCCTCCGCCGCGGCAAATGATTCATGCCCCGCCAGAAAAGCAAAACACTTCGTCTCCTCCTGCAATAACATGGAGGCAAGGTTCCCGTGACCGATGCCCACCTTGCGGTCATCCGCCACCGAGCCGGGGATGCAGAATGACTGCAATCCCTCGCCCAGCGTGCGGGCAATGTCGACAGCTCTGGTCTCCCCCTTTTTCAGGGCGATTGCCGCGCCGACAATATAGGCCCAGCAGGCGTTCTCAAAGCAGATCGGCTGGATGCCTCTGACAAGGGCATAGACATCCACCCCCTTTGCATCGCACAAAGCCCGAGCCTGTTCCAGTGAATCGATTCCGTACTTCCCCAGCACGGCGGTAATTTTCTCTATCCTGCGCTCATATCCTTCAAAGAGTGCCATGGCGATCGTTCTCCTCGTTATTCGTGACGTGGGTTGATGGTACGGACAGCCTCCGCGAAACGGCCGTAACTGCCCGTCGCCTTGCGCAAGGCTTCATTGGCATCCATACCCTTGTGGATCATCTCCATCATCCTGCCGATATGCACGAACTCGTATCCGATCACTTCACCGGCATCGTCAAGCGCCAGACGGGTGACATACCCTTCGGCCATCTCCAGATAACGAACCCCCTTGGCAAGAGTGCCGTACATGGTCCCCACCTGGCTGCAGAGCCCTTTGCCCAAGTCCTCAAGGCCCGCGCCGATCGGCAGCCCCCCCTCGGAGAAGGCTGTCTGCGAACGACCATAGGCGATCTGGAGGAAAAGCTCCCGCATGGCGGTATTGATGGCATCGCAGACCAGATCGGTATTGAGCGCCTCCAGAACGGTCTTGCCGGGGAGAATCTCTGCCGCCATAGCGGCCGAATGGGTCATGCCGGAGCAGCCGATGGTTTCAACCAGCACTTCCTGGATGATTCCCTCCTTTACGTTCAGGGTCAGCTTGCAGGCGCCCTGTTGGGGGGCGCACCAGCCGACACCGTGCGTCAGTCCGGCAATATCCCTGATCTCCCGTGCCTGCACCCAGCGGCCCTCCTGCGGAATCGGCGCAGGGCCATGATTCGGCCCCTTGGCAACACAGGTCATCTTCTCCACTTCCGATGAATAGATCATGTTCACGCTCCTTTGCTGGTTTTTTCGTCATGAAAACAGTGGCGGCAGTCCTCTGTCACGCCTGATGAAACCTCACCATGATTAATAATAAGACAACCGTCTGTTTCTGTCATCTGAAGTGCTTCTTCGCCACTTTCAAAAGCGCCCAGTAAATGCGCCCAAAGGTACCGTCGGCCTCTGCAAGCTTTTGTTCTGCTTTGGCATGAACGTCCTTGATGAACGCTCCATGTCCGTGCAGCAGCATGATATTGACATGATTGTCTCCCTCGCAAAACCGGAAGTCGGTCCGGTAGGCAACTGTCGGTTTGCCGATACCCATGGCGTACCCGACTTCCCATGCGGTTCCGGAATCGACATCAGGACCATCGAGCCCCGCAAGCAGGATATCGCACTTTTCGACGGACCGCCTGCAGTGGCGGTACATGGCGATCTCGCCCCGTTCAACCGGTGTCGTCTCCTGCGGCAGGTTGACCCTGAAAGGGCTGCCGGGCTGGCTTTCGATATACTCCGCCAGCGACTTGTTCCACAACCGCTCGGGTTGGGAAAACAGCGGCCCGGCAAGATAGACGATAATTTTTTTCCTTTTCTGCATTTTCACGGCAATCCCTTTCTCGCAACGATCTTTTTGAAAACAAAGAAGGCCGGGAGCAATCGAGCGCCCTCCGGCCTTGTATCCTGCAGCTGCAAAGACTTTTACGGTGCGTCGTCGCTCAGCACCCATGCCTGCAGGTCGCGGATGGCCTGTGCCCTTGGCCCGAATTCCTCAGGCTTCTTTCTCGCCTGCTTCTCGAAGTAACGTTCGGGCTGCAGCATCCGCTGCATATGGAGAGCAAACATGCAGCCGGAAAAACAGGCTATGACATCGGCCCACCGCTGCTGGACGACCAGCCCGACCAGACAGGCATAGCCTCCCAGCTCGACTACCCTGAAGACCTGCCCGAGGGCATAGGAATCCTTCGGCGCATAAATGGGAAACCCGTAATCGAGCAGCAGGTTCCATTTTTCCGCCGGCAGCTTGTCCGGGAACCGGTCTTTTGCCGCACGCGTAAGCTGGCGCAGGGCCTTTCGGGTTTTCAGGTATTTGGATACGATCAGTGCCGCAAAGGCAAAAAACGGCATGATGCCGTATACCGGCCACAGGATCCAGACCACATAGAGCGCAAGAAAAACAAGCGCATACTGAACATCTTTTCTTCTGAGCATACCGCCCAACGATGGATTGTTTGCCGACACTGCTCCCCCCTGATGATTGTCTGCGGTTTTTTATTATATCGGAAATGCAGAAAACGGCACATCACTTATTTGGCATGAGCCGGATTTCCCGAACCAGCAACGCCCCGTTACGGCACATCGGGAATCTCCCTGAACCGACGCATCTCTGATTCGGGCAACTGGAGCAGGAGGGGGTTTGCGGCGGGATCAAGCCACCGGAGCAACTGCTCGAGGTCAACCGGATGCATGGCTGTGCAGCCTGACGTACCGATATCCGGCCCCTCCCAAATGTGGAAAAATATGCATGATCCATTGCCGGGTATCGTTTTTTCAGCCCAGTTGTGCTGAATGACCATACCGAGGCGGTAAACCTCGTCTTTGCGCAACATGTCTTCGCTGCTCTTCCAGTCTCTCGCTACCACACCTTCGGACACCAACGAGTTGTAATGACGTGATGCTGCATCATCAACACACCTGAGCGCAGGATCGGACTGAATATACGGCAGCCGAATCCATGATACGGAAGCCGGCGCTGCGTAGCCGAATGCAGGCCCCAGGGAGAAAAGCCCGGCAGGCGCCTTGCCGTCGCCTTCGATCTTGACCGGCAGCATGCTCTGGTCAATGGCATGCAGACCAATACCTCATGCGAGACCGTTTCTGCCGACAACCACCGGAATCGAAGAGCCGACCGCCTGCCATGGGGCAGACACAGATGCACGTTCGAATCGCTGAAGCGTGCCATGGGATGCCTGCCAGTTCGCAGTTCGCACAACAGCGATTTGCCGGGAAGATGACATGAATGATGCGGAAAAATCCGCAGCTTCGGAAGACAATGCAGCAGCCGTTGCAAAAATCGTGCAGCACAACAACCAGGAAACCAACAGCATGAGCATACGATTCAGGATCACGGCAGCCCTCCCTTCGTCGCCTGAAGCTCCCCGCATGACACTACTGCAGCTTTACTCCGCATTTTCGGCAGACATTCCGGTTGATATCGGCGCCAAGGTATTTTCCGCACACCGGGCAGCGCCAGTTCATGGCGCTGAACCCGATAAATGCTGCAATAACGATTGCCAGCAG
>JAAYUK010000154.1 GCA_012517735.1 Nitrospiraceae bacterium | reverse complement strand
TCCTGCATCCAGTCGTGACGTCCTGAATGCTCGTCCTGAAGGACATCCAGTGCGGCACCGGCCAGGGGGCCTGTTTCAAGTGCCCGAAGAAGCGCATCCTCATCGATGATGCCTCCTCTGGACGTATTGACCAGGTACGAGCCCGGCTTCATCATGGCGAGTTCTCTGCCGGCAATCAGCCCGGCGGTCGATTCACTCCACGGCACATGAATGGATACCACATCCGATTGCTGCAGAAGGTCCTCCAAGGAAACCTTGCATACGGCTTCAGGTACTCTCTCTACACCGGGATCCGCAGCCAGAACGCGCATCCGGAATGCTAATCCGTATTCGGCAACAATACGCCCAAGACGACCGTACCCGATGATACCGAGCGTCCTGCCTGACAGTTCGACTCCCCGGAACCGGTCACGATCCCACTGCCGCGCAAGGACCGACGCATGCGCTCGCGGGATATTCCTCGCCAGCGCCAGAATGAGACCCCAGGTGTGTTCTGCCGTTGAGGTGACAGAATCCAGAAAGCGGGTTTCTCCCCGCAGTGAAAGCACCGCGATCCCTCTGCGTTCCGCAGCTTCCAGGTCTATGTGATTCAGGCCGGTTGTTGCGGTGACGACCGCCCTGAGACGAGTCCCCTTTTTCATGATTTCATCATCGACGCGATGAGCAAGTCTGACAATAACAGCGTCGTATGCTGCGATAATCCCGAGGAGCTCCGCGCGGGTTACAGGACGCAGATCGACATCGGCAATCCCCCGCAGGATGGCCAGCGCCTCGTGCGAATACCCGTCAGGCTCAGCATTCAGGATTTTCAGACGTTCCATATCCTCCTCTCAAAATGCTCTCGGCGATAAACAAATCGAAATAATCATCAATGTTCACCGAGCGTTCCCGTGGCATGAGGTACCCGACAGGGGTATCCGCCATGACGCGACGCTCTTCAACCACGAGTCGGCGATCGGCAATATAGATCGCGCCGTTTCGCACGTAGACCGGCTCAAAGGCATGTCGGCTCGTCACACCTTGCCCATCCGCGAGGTACGGGTGCATGACGCTGCCGGAGCGGCGATACATGATGCGTGGATGGACGGCGGTCGCCTCATAACAGGTGATGAGCGAACGTGCCTCCGGCATGCTGCGCATCAGGGCAATGGCATGGTCGATATCGGCAGCCGTCCGCAGCGGCGTTGTCGGCTGGAGCAGGACGAGATAGTCCACCTGCAGGGAGTGCAGCTGTTCATATGCCGCAACAGCATGCAAGAGGACATCAATCGTTGGCGCATCATCTGTGGCCAGCTCAGCAGGCCGCAAAAAAGGCACGGCGCCGCCGCATTGCTTCGCGACAGCAGCAATATGCTCGGATTCCGTCGAGACGATGCAGTCAGTGAGCAAGGCGCTCTGCGCCGCAGCCTCAATGGTGTAAGCGATGAGCGGCTTGCCTGCAACCATCCGGATATTCTTGTCCCTCACGCCTTTTGAGCCGGACCGGGCAGGAATGATGCCGAGAAAGACTTGGGACATGTTACCTGAATCCCCAGATCAGCAATGCCTGGCCATATCCCTCTTTGCAGAGCCAGGGATTGCGGGATGAATGTCTTTTCCGTTCGGCAAGCATGGTTTCAAGCGTCCTGACATAGGCAGCTTCACTCCGTTCAGGCATGAGCGAAAACGGAAAATCAACCGAATGCGAAATCATCGGAACCGGGTATACGCCGCTGGCGCGAAGATGCTTCATGCCCAGCTTCTTCAAAATCGGCACGTATTTTTCAGAAGAATACCGCGAGCGGTAGATTTTTTCCTTTTGCTGACAGCCAGCAGGCTCAACGTACCCCTTCAGGATCTCGTTGATCCAGTCATACCGGCGCTGCACATTCTGCCGATACTCCGGAACAATATAGGCCAGGAGCAGCCCGCCCGAATCCAGGACACGGACCTGCTCGCGCAGCGGTGTTGCAACGTTTCTGAAATGCTCCAGAAGCCCGATCGACACAACAACATCAAAACTCGCATCCGGGAAGTCGAGGGCATTGGCGTCACCCACCCGAAAGCGACCCGGAAGCCGGTTTCTGCGGAAAATCTCCTGAGCGATGTCAATGACAGTTGCGGAGATATCCACGAGCGTGCAGTCAAAACCATGGTCGGCAAAGTAGGCGGAAATCGTCCCTCGCCCGCACCCGACCTCGAGACACCGCTTCCCTCTGTTGAAAGACGGATGCTGCATGATCTCCTGGAAAAGAAGCCAGTGCTGCCGGAATGCAAACTGGATCTGGTTTTTCGGCATCGTGCGTGTCCAGTGGTTATAGTACGCTTCACGACGGACCTGCCAGTTGTGTTCAAAGCCGGTATCGCTTTTCAATAGGTCATCCTTTTCTTGATCGGCAGCTCGATATCTCGCAGTTTTTCGGCAATCCGCTGTCCCGCATTGCCGAAGCCGAAGAGTTTCTCGGAGGCGTAGCGGCCATGATCGATCTGTCTGACAACCGCACGATGAATCTCACCGGCATCGTATCCCGCACTGATCACGTTCTGCCCATGCTCACGACCCTCCTGCCGGTCACCCACTAGAACCGCGGGGACTCCCAGAAAGGACCCCTCCCTGATGAACGACGATGAGTTGCCGACACAGCATACGGCATTATTCAGCACCCGTGCATAGTCTTCGGGAGAGAAATTGCGGTAATAATGGAAAGGAGCCTCGCGATGGTTTTCCCGAAACACCCTGATACACTTTGAAATATCGTCACTGCCGGCATCGATGTTCGGCCAGAGAACAACTTTCTGGACATGCCCAATTCGATTCAGGGCGTCCAGCGTCTGCTGAACCTGCCGGTGCCCCTCGCCGTAACTTGTTGTCACGGGATGCTGCACCATGAGCACATATGGCTTCGACCAGGCCATCGGAGCCCCCACGCCGCCGTATCGGGCCATGATCGTATCATCAATGCTCAGGTCCTCATGCGCGAGAATATCCATCGCCGGACAGCCGAAATTGAATATCCGTTCCGGCTGCTCCCCCATTCTGATCAGCCGCTCCCGCGACTGTTCAGTAGAAGGGAAATGGATATCGGCCAGTTTGGATATCGCATGCCGGACCCGTTCATCGATGTTGCCGGTAATTTCTCCGCCCTGCAAATGCGCCAGCGGAATATTGAGATACGTGGCGGCCACCGCAGTCGCCATCGTCTCAAAACGGTCAGCGACCGTGACCACAATATCCGGTGCAAGATCCTCAAATGCCGTCGACAGCTCCACGATACCAAGGCCCGTTGATTTTGCCTGTGTCGTCAGCGTCTCGCCCTCAACAACGTAATAAATCTTTCTGACCGGCTCGAACCCATCGTTTCTGATGACATCAATGGCTTTGCCGAACCGGTAGAGCAAAACCGACGCTCCGACAACCAGCTGCAGCTCAAGCATCGGGTCGTTCTGAATCGCCTTCAGCAGATACTTGACCCGGCCGTAGTTGGCCCGACTGGCGACAACAACACAGATTTTTCTTCGGCGGATCATTCCACATCTCCGTATTCAAGAAAATCGTTTTTGCGTTTGTCTTTCAGAAGCCGCTTGCCGACTACTGCGGCATACTCCCCTGCCGGCACACCATATCCGGACGGCTTCTTGCTTTCCAGATCCTGAAACGCAAGAACATGGCCGGCCGGAAGGTCGCGGGACACTGACAGCGATTTCCCGAACAGTTTCCGGAGATGCTCAAACTCTGCGATATCATCCTTCATGACAGGATGGTTCCTGCACTCCTCCAGAAAACGGACCCCCTCAACTAGGTGCTTCACCTCCGCGATGGTCAGCGACGACGAACTGTCAGGCCCGAACATCTGCCGGTCGAACACAACATGCACCTCGACAAAGGATGCTCCCAATACAACCGCAGCCAATGACGGGAAAATCGTACCGGAATGATCGGACAATCCGACCGGAATTCCGTATCGGGAGCGCATTTCTTCGATGACATTCAGACCGGTGGAACGAGCCGTCGTCGGGTACCGTGTGGTACACTGCATGATCGAAACCCTGTTTCCATGCTTTTGCAGGAATCCGACCGCGGCATCCAGTTCCGCATAACTGCTCATCCCTGACGAAAGCAGGATTTCCTTGCCTGTCCGGGCGATCTTTTCCAAGAGGAGGAAATTGGATATTTCTCCGGAACCTACTTTGTACCGGGCAACATTGATCGTCTCCAGCAGGTCGACAGCAGCGCACGAAAACGGTGAACTCATGAATTCCCGACCCGTTGCTTCAACATGATCCTTGATTCCGCGCCATTGATCCAGAGAAAACTCCATGCGCTTCCAGTAGTCATATCTGGTTGCATCGACATAGGAGAATCTGGTTCTGAATTCCTCGTGCATGCTGCTCTCGGCATCAGCAATGTGTGTCTGGAATTTGATTATGTCGACACCGGTAGGAGCAAGAGCGTCGATATAGGAATGGAGAATCCCGAGACTCCCGTCATGTGCCTGCCCGATTTCAGCGATGATCCGGCATGTATTCACGTAAAGCGTCTCTCCCGAAACGAAATGACCGGACGTTCCGTCCTCACAAAAACCTCCTGCTGCATATAGATTGAACTATAGCGACTTTTCTGCAGCAAGGCAATGTTGTTCTCAATCCTGCTTCCCGTCATGAGCCGTTGGAAAGGCGGGGTTAGGCTTTTTTTCTGATTTCACTGCCAGCCGACGCATCCGCCAGCTGCGCAAGTCCACCAATCCTCCGCTCCCATCCCATGCCGTATTTTCTGTAACTCCTCAGTCCCCGAAGTGAGGTCTGGCGGATTTCCAGGTACTTTATCGGATCGCCGCCCGAGGCGGCCATGGACTCCTGCGCGGTTCTGGGGCGATGCAGATACGTATCAAAATGGATGATATTCAGCGGATAGGGCAGCTTG
>JAAYUK010000014.1 GCA_012517735.1 Nitrospiraceae bacterium | reverse complement strand
TCTTACTTCTTACTTCTTACTTCTTACTTCTTACTTCTTACTTCTTACTTCTTACTTCTTACTTCTTACTTCTTACTTCTTACTTCTTACTTCTTACTTATCTATGGATACATGCCCAGATGCTGGATGCCGGTTGTCTCCTCAAAACCGAGCATGATGTTCATGTTCTGGATCGCCTGTCCCGAAGCCCCCTTGACGAGATTGTCGATCGCAGCGACCATGATGAGCGTGTTCGTCCTCGGATTCACCTTCACGCCGACCATGCAGTGATTGCTGCCGCGCACAAATTTGGTGTTGGGCAGGACGCCGTTTTCGAGCACATGGACAAACGGTTCATCGCCGTATGCCTTGCGGTAAATCTTCAGTACGGTCTCGGCGTCGATCCGAGCCGTGAGGCGTCCATAGGCGGTCGTAAGAATGCCCCGATCCATCGGGACCAGATGAGGAGTAAAATTCAATGCAATCTCTTTGCCGGCGAGCTTCGATATCTCCTGCTCAATTTCCGGCGTATGGCGATGCGCTGCGATGCCGTATGCCTTGAACCCTTCGTTCACCTCGCAAAAGGCAATCGAGAGATCCGCCTTGCGTCCCGCGCCGGATGTCCCTGACTTCGAATCGACCACAAGCGTTTCCGGATCGATCAGTCCCTTTTTCAGTGCAGGAGCAAGCGCAAGAATCGCACTGGTCGGATAGCATCCCGGATTGGCGATCAGCCGAGCCTTCCGGATCTGCTTCCGGTACAGCTCGGGCAAGCCGTAGACCGCCCGCTTGAGGGTTTCCGTATAGTGATGCGGCGTCTTGTACCATTCTTCATAGGTTTCCGGAGATGCAAGCCTGAAATCAGCTGAAAGATCAATGACTTTTTTATTTTTTCGATAAAAGAAATCGACCGCCTCCTGGGACGCCGCATGCGGGAGTGCAAGGAAAAAAAGGTCCGCTTTGGCAACCAGTTCAGCGCGATCCAGCTGCTCATACACAAGATGCTCGTATCCGACAAGATGCGGGAAAAGGTCCGTCACCCGCTTGCCGGCCGACTTCTCGGAGGTGACCGCGGTTATTTCAACTTTCGGATGAAGCCGGAGCATTCTCAGCAGCTCAGCTCCCGTATACCCGCTACCGCCACAGATTGCTACTTTTACCATACAACGCCCCCTGTTGTTCATGAGATAACAAAAAGGGCCCGTTCAGTGAACGGGCCCCGGAAATCATACGATCTGTTTCGGAAAGATTAACGCTTCGAGAACTGGAACCGTGCGCGTGCGCCCTTCTGTCCGAATTTCTGACGCTCGACCTCACGCGGGTCTCTGGTCATGAGGCCTTCCTTCTTGAGCTTGGTCTTGAATTCAGCATCAAGCTCCACCAGTGCCCGTGAGATGCTGTGGCGCAGCGCACCGGCCTGGCCGCTGAGTCCGCCGCCGATAACCTTCGCCCTGATATCGTATTTGCCGATGACGCCCGTGATCGTGAGCGGCTGACGGATAATCATCCGGAGCGTCTCACGCGGAAAGTAGTCTTCGATATCACGGCTGTTGACCGTGATACGCCCGGTTCCCGGCGTAATAATCACTGAAGCGATTGAACGCTTTCTTCTGCCAGTTGCACCATACTGAATCGAAGCAGCCATTGTATTCTTACTCCTTATTTCGAAATATCGATAACTTCAGGTTTCTGAGCAGCGTGATCATGCTTGTCGCCGGCATACACCTTCAGCTTCCTGATCATCTGTCTGCCGAGACGGTTCTTCGGGAGCATGCCCCAGACCGCATCACGGATAATCTCCTCCGGGCAGTTCTCCATGCGCTCCTTGTACGTGGTCTCCTTGAGATGACCAATGTACCCGGAGTGGCTGTAGTACTTCTTGTCCTCAACCTTGTTGCCGGTTACGCGCACCTTGTCGGCATTGACAATAATGACAAAATCGCCGGTATCGGTGTTCGGAGTAAATACCGGCTTATGTTTGCCGCGAAGATACATGGCAACACGGGTGGCCATGCGGCCGAGCACCTGATCCTTCGCATCGACCACGTACCACTTGCGATCCGCGTCGCTCTTCTTCATAAACTTCGTTGTCTTCATATCGCTACACCTTCCTTGAACCTAGTGCTGGTACATGCAAAAATTATTCAGAGCTAATAAATTACTCCAAATCCGGTTGATTTGTCAACATTCCGCGTCCCCTGATATAATACCCCCGATGAAAAAAGCATTAACCATCGCCGGCTCAGACCCGACCGGCGGCGCCGGGATTCAGGCTGACCTCAAGGCATTTCATGCCTGCGGCGTCTATGGCCTTTCCGTTGTCTCCGCGCTGACAGCGCAAAACACCACCGGAGTGAGCAGCAGCGAGCCGGTCAGGAATGATTTCATAAAAAAACAATTAGATACGCTCATCAGCGATATTCGGCCGGATGCGGTAAAAACCGGTATGCTCTATTCTGTCGATGCCATCCTTGCTGTTGCCGAATCGGTACAGGGATATGAGCTGGAAAACCTCGTCATCGATCCAGTCACCGTCTCATCAAGCGGCACGGTACTCATTGAAAACGGCGGGCTTGACGTATTGAAAGACAAGCTTTTTCCGCTTGCCCGCGTCATAACCCCCAATATATATGAGGCAACCGCTCTTACCGGAGTCCGGATCGATTCCCCCTCGGAAATGGAAAAAGCAGCGGGAATCCTTAAACAGATGGGGCCGGAAATAGTCATTATAACCGGGGGACACCTCGATCATGAAACGATCGACCTGGTCTACGATGGAACATCATTTCACCGTATTTCAGGAAAGAAAGTACCGGGAGAACATCATGGCACCGGCTGTACCTTCTCGGCGGCACTCACTGCCTACCTCGCCCTCGGCAATACGATCGTGCATGCCGCGGAAAAGGCGCATGCCTTTGTGCTTGAAGCGATTCGCCACGCATACGCCCTCGGAAAGGGGATGAAACTGCTGAAAATATAATGTCTTGACCTGAATGGGCAATTACCCTCATGGCTATTTGCCTGATTTCGGACGAGACGCTCCCAGCGCTTCATACAATCATGTCCAAACTGAAAACCATCTATCAATGCCAGTCCTGCGGGTTTTCGAGCCCCAAGTGGCTCGGAAAGTGCCCCGACTGCAACGCATGGAACAGCTTTACGGAAGAGCGCGAGTCCCCCAAGGCACTCAAGGCCAAACCCTCGCTCTCAGGAAGTTCCGCTCCACAGGCGCTCTCGGCCATAACCGGAAGAACCGAAAAACGCGCCGCAATCGGGATTTCGGAGTTCGACCGGGTTCTCGGCGGCGGCATCGTCAGCGGAGCAATCGTCCTGATCGGCGGAGACCCCGGCATCGGCAAGTCTACGCTCCTGTTGCAGGCAGTGGGAAAGATCGCCGATCAGCATGGGACGGTTCTCTATGTCTCCGGCGAAGAGTCGCCCGAACAGATCAAGCTGCGCGCCGAACGGCTGTCGATCAACTCCGACCATATCATCCTCCTGCCCGAAACGGTCATCGAGAATGTTATCGCATACGCGACTGAAATGAAGCCGTCCGTGCTGGTCATCGACTCGATCCAGACCGTCTATACCGAAGAACTCACCTCTGCGCCCGGCTCGGTCGGGCAGATCCGGGAGTCGGCGGCAAAACTCATGTACTACGCAAAGAAAGCCCATGTGCCGGTCTTCCTGATCGGCCATGTCACCAAGGAAGGCGCGATTGCCGGACCACGCGTGCTGGAGCATATTGTTGATACGGTGCTCTATTTTGAAGGAGACCGCGGTCATCCGTACCGTATTCTCCGGACGGTCAAGAATCGCTTCGGCTCCACCAACGAAATCGGCGTCTTTGAGATGTCGGACAGCGGCTTGAGCGAAATCCTGAATCCGTCTGAGCTCTTTCTCTCTGAACGGCCGGAGAATGTCTCCGGCTCGACCGTCATCGCCAGCATTGAAGGAACGCGCCCGCTGCTGGTTGAAATTCAGGCGCTCGTATCGCCCACCTCGTTCGGCATGCCGAGACGCACCAGCATGGGGATCGACTTCAACCGGGTCAATCTGCTCGTGGCCGTCCTGGAAAAGAAAGCGGGCATCAACCTCGGCGGGATGGACACCTTCATTAATGTCGTCGGAGGATTCAAGATCGTTGAACCGGCCCTCGACCTTGGCATCGTAGCGGCACTTGTCTCCTCGTTCCGGGAAATACCGGTGCATCCGAAGACCGTCTTCTTCGGTGAAGTCGGCCTCTCCGGAGAAGTGCGTGCGGTCGCCCAATGCGAAGCACGACTGAAAGAGGCGGCAAAAATCGGGTTTACGAATGCCGTCATTCCTCGCGGCAATGCCGAGCGATTGAAAGATCAATACGGACTGACCATTACGGGAGTAAAAAATGTTGAAGACGCCCTCGATCATATCAGACACTAGCACCATGAACACCACGGCGGGAAGACAGGCGGTCAAAGAAAAGGCTGCGCGTCAGGGCATGCTTTCCGCGATCTGCCTTCTGACCCTGCTGCTCTGCATGGGGCTCGTCTCGTGCGCCCCGAAAAAAGCCGTGGTCGTGCCGACCCAGGAAGGGGTGCCGCTCGAGAAAGCCCTGTCGGATCTCCGTCAGGTCAAAACCCTGGAAGCCACGCTTTCGGTCGATTATGAACGGGGCGACACCATCATGAGCGGAGACGCCGGACTCACCCTTTCTGATACAGCGCTGAACCTCCGCCTGTACTATCTGGGGTTCCTTGCTGGAGAGCTGAAAGAGGAAAACGGCACAATCACCGTGAGCAAGCCCCGGCTGGACAAAAACCGTTCGACGCTCCTTGCACAGGGGCTGCGCAACGGCTTTTTCTGGTGGAACATCAGGGACTACACCATAACTGAAGACCAGGAGCAGTATGTGCTGAGGAACAAAAATCGCGAAATCCTGGTCAGCAAGAAGCTGATGCTGCCGACACAACAATCCATCCGCCTCGAAAACGGGGACGAACTCATTATCACCTATGACATGCCCGACCAGATCGAAGAGGCAGAGCGGATTCCCGGCTCGCCGGCATGGCTGCAATACTACCAGTCGCAGATGAAGATCGAGCTGAAGCGTTATCTCGTCAAGGTAAAAGTAAAATCCTACGTGGTGAAATAAGCGTGAAAGCGAAAAAATCGCTCGGGCAGAACTTTCTGTTCGATCCGCTTCTGCTCAGCCGCATTATCGATGCCGCCGGCATTACGCGCGAGGATACGGTTGTCGAGATCGGTCCCGGTCCGGGGAAGATGACCGAGTTGCTCGCCCAGCGGGCAAAAAGCGTTCTCGCCATCGAGCTCGACACTGAATTGTATGAACGCCTGAAGACCGAGCTTTCCGGCTACTTCAATCTCGAAATCATCAATATGGATGTGCTTCAGTATCCGTTTGCACAACAGGAACCATTCAAGGTTGTCGCGAACATTCCGTACTACATAACAACGCCCATTATCTTCCACCTGCTGGAGTCGCGCTCCAAACTTCGGTCAATGACGCTCACCATCCAGAAAGAGGTCGCTGAACGCATCGTCGCGCTGCCCGGCGGCAAAGACTACGGCGTATTGTCGCTCTCGGTGCAATATTACGCAGATCCGGCGATACAGTTCATTATTCCGAAAGAAGCGTTCCGGCCGGTACCGAAAGTGGATTCCGCTGTTATCCGTATGGACATCCGCGAAAAACCTCCGGTGCAGGTGAACGACGAACAGATGCTCTTCCGCATCATCAGGGCCGCTTTTTCGCAGCGTCGGAAGACCCTTTCCAACGCCCTGAAACCGCTCATTCCGGACTGCAGGGAGTACCTGATCAGGGCAGACATTGACCCTGTCCGCCGCGCCGAAACCGTGAGCATTCAGGACTTTGCCCGACTGGCTGATCTGATCTCCTGACCGGATTCCTTCCGGCATCCGTTACCACTGCACAACAGACAACAAAGCGAGAGCATTGGAGACAGCCTCACTGCACAACAGGATCACATCTCCGCATGCTAATGCAGCTCAAGCGGGCCGGACGCACCTTTGGGTCGTTTCATGAACTGGATGAACGGAAGCATCAGCAGCATGATCCCGCAGGTGAGGAGAAATGCATCGTTGAACGACAGCATGGAAGCCTGTCTCAGCAGTTCCTGATAGATCATGGCAAGACTGCCGCTCTCCAGCTGCGAAGGTGGCACCCCCTGAGCCTGAAGATAATGCATATTCTGCTGCATCGCGATCTGGAAATTCGGATCGTAGGGTGTTGCGTGCTCGACAAGGCGGCTCTGATGGAACTGCGCTCTCCGCGCAAGAATGGTGGTCACAAACGCAACCCCGAAACTGCCGCCAAGGTTTCTCAGCAGATTGTAAATCGACGACGCATTGCCCATCTCCTCTTTCGGAATCCCCGACATTGTCAGCGTGGTCAACGGAATAAAGAAAAAACCCATCCCTATGCCGAGCACAACCCGTGGCCAGATGACGGTTGCAAAGTCAGCAGTAAGGGTGAAATGTGCCATGAGCCATGTGGCATACGCATTGACGATCATGCCGAACGTAAGCAGCGCCTTGGGATTAATCTTGGTGACCAGCCTCCCTGCAAGGGGAAGCGCAATGAGGGTTGCAAGCCCCCCCGGACCGAGCACAACGCCGGAAAGATACGCCGTATATCCCATGAGCGTCTGCAGATAAATCGGGAGCAAAACAATGCTCGCAAAGAGATTGAAGAAACCGAAAAACATGATCGCATTGCCGATGCGGAAAGAGCCGTTGCGAAAAGTTCTGAGATCAACAATCGGATGCTCGGCATAATACAGCTCCACGATGATGAAGAGTGATATGCAGATGACTGCAATGGCGGTAAGCCAGACGATATAGGTGGCATCGAACCAGTTGTCCTGCTGCCCCTTGTCGAGCACGATCTGGAGGGCGCCAAGCCCGACGGCAAGGAGGCCGAGTCCCCAGTAGTCGACCTTCATGCTCTCTCCTTTCATGTAAGGAGGGTCGGTGATGAACATGGCCGCCAGAAAGATCGAAATAATCCCGATCGGCACATTGATGTAGAAAATCCAGTGCCACGACCAGTTGTCAGTGATCCAGCCGCCGAGCAGGGGGCCGACAATCGGGCCGAACATGATGCCCACACCGAAAGCCGCCATTGCAATACCATGCTGCTTCGGAGGGAAGGTTTCCAGCAGAATCGCCTGGGAAATCGGCTGGAGCGCCCCACCGCCGATCCCCTGCAGAATACGGAAGAAAACAAGACTCTCAAGGCTCCACGCCGAGCCGCAGAGAAACGAGCTGACCGTAAACATGGCGATGGAGAACATGAGATATCGCTTGCGCCCGTATCGTCTGCTGAGCCAGCCCGACATGGGAATGATGATCGCGTTGGAAACAAGATACGAGGTAATCGTCCAGGTCGATTCATCGAGCCCGGCGGAAAGACTGCCGCGAATGTGATCGAGCGCAACATTGACGACCGACGTGTCGATGATCTCGATCAGCGTCGGCAGCATGACCGTTAACGTAATAATCCATTTATTCATAAAGGCATATAAGAAGTAAGAAGTAGGAAGTGGGAAGTAAGAGGTAGGAATCAGGAAGTAATAGACTCATGACTCGCCCCCTCGCTTGGGACAAGAGGAGGCTGGAGGGAGTCAGCCTGAATACATCTGCCTGCTCAAAAACCGCTGGCTTGGGCTGGCCTTCTGCCTGTCTCTTTTGGTCTCTGCTTCTGTCCTTGTTTTTGTCTCTGCTTCCCACTTCTCCCTTCCTACTTCTCACTTGTCTTCACCGTCGGCAGCACCGACATGCCGACCCGCAGCAAATGGTCGGGATCACTGTTCTTGTCAATGATGATCTTGACCGGAACGCGCTGAACGATCTTCACGTAATTACCGGTTGCGTTCTGGGGCGGAAAAAGCGAGAAGGCCGCACCGGTTCCCGCCATGATGCTGTCGACCCTTCCGGTGAACTGCTTTCCCGGATAGCTGTCAACTGCAAATTCCACCTTCTGGCCGGGTCGGATCTTTTCGAGCTGGGTTTCCTTGAAATTTGCCACCACCCAGACAGCATCAAGCGGCACGACAGCCATCAACGCTTGCCCCGGCTGCACCTGGTTGCCGACCTCGGCGTTCTTTTTCGTAACCAGTCCGTCGGTCGGCGCTCTCAGCTTGGTGTAGGAAAAGTCGAGCTCTGCCTTTTTCAGACGCGCCTCTTTTTCCCTGATCGACGCTGACTGCGCGGAGAGTAATGACGAAGCCTGCCTGAGCTCTTCGCGGGCGACCTGCACCTGTGCGACCGTCACATCATAAGCGGTTCTGGTCTTCTCATAGCGTTCCTTGGAGATCGCCTCCTCCTGAAACAGTTTTTCGGCTCGCCGGAGATCGATCTCTGCCTGGCGGAGGTTTGCCTCCTGCAGTTTCAGGTTTGCCTGACGCGCACTGATCCGCGAAGACTGCTCGGCAAGCCTGCCTCGCTCTGCGTTCACTGCCGCCTCTCCTTCGGTTGTCCTCGCAGCATAATCGGCCTCATCGAGTTCAACAAGGAGGTCTCCCTTTTTCACCATCTGATTGTCACGAACATGAACGGCAACAACCGTGCCCGGAATCTTTGGGGCAATGGTATGAATATTCCCTTCAACAAAAGCATCATCAGTGGTAATATGCGTTGCCTTGTAGTCAAGGTAAAACAATAAGGCAATAGCCCCGATGAGCAGGGAAGATCCAAAACTGATCAGCACTATTTTTTTCCGTTTTCCGTTTGCTGCGGCAATCATTTCCTTCATGCAGGACTCCCGATAACCAAATTATCCGTGTCGATTGTTCTTTTCCCCATTGCCGGGAACGCTCACCGATATATCGAGACGAGTTCTTCGCCGATCGCATACAGCAGTCCGGCATGCGAGCGGCGCATGTCATACAGTGCCCGGTAGTAGTTCGTCTCGGAGAGCGTGCGAAGCGTAATTGCATCGAGCACGTCCGTGGCAGTGCCGACGCCTTCCCGATACCGCACTCTCGTTATCCGCAGATTCTCCTCCGCCTGGGCGATTGCATCCCTGGTTGCGGCAACCCGTTCTCTCGCATTCTCCTCATCCCGATACCATTTTTCGACTTCCAGCCTGATGTCGTCCAGCAGCTTGCGTTTTTGCTCGGCCAGTTGATCCCGCCGATAGGTCAGTTTTGCCACTTCTGCCTTTGTCGCCCCGCCGCTGAAAATATTCAGGCTGACACCGAGCATGAGCGACCAGTTTTCCTGATGGAGCTGATACCGGTTTTCACCGTAGCTGTATCCGCCCTGTGCGATAACCGTCGGAAAATAATCGGCCTTCTTCGCCCGGGCCTGAAGATCGGCAGCTATGATCTCATTGTTGATAACCGCTATCTCGGGACGTTTTTCTTCCGCTTTTTTCCATGCCTGTTCCAGCCCGAACGGAGTGGTCAGGTCATAGTCAACCTCGGCCGCCCGGAGAGGCGTTCCCAAAGGGCGTGCAAGAATGGTATTGAGAGAAGCGGTGGCAAGCTTCTGCTGGTTGCGCACAGCAATGAGGCGCTGCTGGGTATCCGAAAGCTTTACCTTCGCCTGGAGAAGATCGTTCTTGGTGATAACCCCTTCACGGTACAGCGCAGCGGCCATTTTGACATGACCGAGCAGTGATTCAAGCTCCTTTTCGGCGACCATCACCATCTTGTCCGTTTCAAGCAGGTTGAAATGCGAGGCTATATAGTCCAACGCAACAAGATTCCGGATCCGCTGCATGTCCTGCCGGGCTCCCTCAAGGGAGGCCTGTGCCGCCCTGTAGCGCGACGTGCGTCCGCCGAAATCGAAAAGCGTCTGCTGGGCCGTGACCGCATAGGAAAACGAAGATCGCTGGCCGGTATAAAAACTGGTCGTCCCGGCAATCGCTCCCGGTTGATTCGATAGCCAGGTCTGTCCCGCAGACGCATTGACGGAAGGCAGGAAGCGCGCAAATTCCCGCGCAGCCTCGGCAGACGCGATTTCCGGATTGTAGGCAGCGATTTTCACGAGGCGGCTTTCCTCAGTCGCCTCTTTCAGTCCGGCAGCAAGGGTGATGACGACCGGCGACGTTTCTGCAGCAGGACACGGCAATGGATATGACGTGCAGATTACTGTCGCGGCACCCATGATCATCGTGACGTATGGTATGAAACGATACACGCTTCCTCCCTGTCAGTGCCCTGCCGGTTTCCCGGGCACCAGATCGATAACCGTCACTTCCGGGGGAGCAAGAAAGCGGATCGGCGGTCCCCACGTGCCGCTGCCGCGGTTGACGTAAAGATACGAACCGTCCAGCAGGTGCAGCTTGCCGGCATGCTTCGGATAATAGAGCCAGGTTGCCACACTGAACGGAAATATCTGCCCCCTATGGGTATGGCCTGAAAGCTGGAGATCAAACATGCCGAGAACGTCGGGATCAACAAGGGGTCGGTGTTTCAACAGCAGGATGAAACGGTCACCCGGCAGGTTGCCAAGCAGTTTTTTCTCGTTGACGGTTCTCGACCGGCCAATCCTCGCGCCATGGGGATCATCCACGCCCGCAATGACGATCTGCCCATCGACCGAAAGGGTCTCCCCCCGGAGGGTCCGAAACCCGGCACGCGCGAAAAATGCGAGAGCATCATCCGTGTTCCAGAGGAACTCGTGGTTCCCGAGAACCGCATACTTGCCGAGACGCGGCCTGATCTCCTGAAACGGACGATCCATGCCGTCGAGAAATCCGTCGTCGATGTCAACAAGATCGCCGGTCCCGACCAGCATATCCGGCTGCGCATGCTTTATCGCACTGATAACCCGCCGCAGCTGGTCTTCCCGCACGGTCACGCCAAGATGGAGATCGGATATCTGTACGATGCGAATCCGCTCGGTCAGCTTCGTCGTCGGTATCGTTATGGTCTCGGTCCTGATACTGTGAGCTTCAAAGTAACCGTAGATACAGATGGTCAGCGACAGGAGCGCCGGAATGACGAAGACCGTACGTTCGGTTTTTTTCGTCTTTCTCGCTTTGGCCCTTTTTCTCCGCGAAAAAAGTCTGTATCCGATCCAGCGCAGGAGTCTGCCTGCATCCCATGCAGCGGAAACGGAACAGAACAGAAACATGAACGCAAGCCAGCAATAGGCTGCATAGTTCAGGGGGTACGCCCACGGAAGAATCATCTCGCGGGCCGCAACCCGGGCTGCAATCGGTGAAAAAGTGAGCAGCGCGAGATTGACCGCAATCAGCACGGTCGCCATGCGACTCAGCACAAACGCACGCCGCAGTTTCATGAAAAAGTACAGATGCATGAGCGCATAGAGTGAAAAAAACGTGATGAAAAAAAGCGGCATCAGTACACCGCGCCCTGAATCGGCAGTATCCGTGTCTGTTCCTGCATCGTAGTACCCTTCATGGACAGCTTACACTCATCCCTTTGCATGAATGGTCTTTATTCGTAACGCAGCGCATCGATCGGATTCAGCAGCGAAGCCTTGTACGCGGGGTAGAACCCGAAGAAGATGCCGACAAACCCGGAAAAAAGAAACGCGGTTATCACTGCCACAACCGATATTTCCGTCGCCCATCCGGCAAAGATCGAAACGAGCTCCGACGAGATTGCCCCGACAATGATGCCGGCAATGCCGCCGATGAGCGAGAGGGTTACCGCCTCGATGATGAACTGGAGACGGATATCCATTGATCTCGCGCCCACAGCCATCCGGATGCCGATTTCGCGCGTCCGCTCCGTCACCGATACGAGCATGATGTTCATGATGCCGATGCCGCCGACCAGAAGGGATACGGAAGCGATCGCACCGAGCAGCAGACTCATGATCTGTTTTTGCTGCTGTTGCGCCTGCAGAATCTGGGTGAGATTCCGTACGGTAAAGTCATTTTCCTGCCGGGGTCCGATGCGGTGGCGCTGTCTCAAAAGGTCGGTGATCTGAGCCTCGGCGTCAGGCAAGGCATCCTCGCTTTTCGCCTTGACGATGATGGTGCGGACACTGCCGGGGAACGAAGTGCCGAACAGTTTTTTCTGGGCCGTCGTTACCGGTACCAGCAAGGTATCGTCCTGATCGGTTCCTTGGGGCGACTGTCCCTTTTCCGAAAGAATGCCGACGATGGTGAACGGCACGTTCTTGATTCTGACGACCTGTCCGACCGGATCGATATCGCCGAACAGTTTTTCGACAACGGTCTTGCCGATGAGCGCAACCTTGGTTGCGGTCCGAATATCCTGCTCGGTGAACGGACGTCCTGCTTCGAGCGGCCAGTCCCGGACATTCAGGAAATTCGCCGTCGTTCCCGTAATACCCGTTGCCCAGTTCTGGTTGCCATAGACAACCTGCGCCGATCCTCCATGAATGGGTGCAAGGTCTTCGATTGCAGGACATTCCTTGATCATTGCCTCCGCGTCGTCAAGCGACAGCGTCGGCTGGGTTCCGGAGCCCATGCGGACTCCCCCTGCGGTGGTTGACCCGGAAAGAACCAGAATGAGATTGCTTCCGATACTCGCTATTTGACGGGCCATCTGCTCACGGGCTCCGGCGCCGATTGCAACGGTGGCTATGACAGCTCCAACGCCGATAATGATGCCAAGCATGGTAAGAGCTGACCGCAATTTATTGACCTGCAGGGCGCGGAGCGCAACCCTGACGGATGAGCTGACATCGATCATGCAGCAGACTCCCTTCGCTCGTCACTGACGATATTGCCGTCAAGAAAACGGATGATCCGCTTGCTGTATTCGGCAATATCCGGTTCGTGGGTGACCAGAATGACCGTTATCCCGGAATCCCGGTTGAGCCTGACGAAGAGATCCATGATCTCAGCGCTCGTTTTGGAGTCGAGATTGCCGGTCGGCTCGTCGGCAAGAATCAGCTGGGCGTTATTGACCAGGGCCCGGGCTATCGCGACTCGCTGTTGTTGCCCCCCCGAGAGCTGGTTCGGGAGATGATGCTCCCGTTTTTCGAGCCCTACGCTCTTGAGCGCCTGCATCGAACGCTCCTTGCGTTCGTCAGCAGGCACCCCGGCATACAGCATCGGCACCTCGACATTCTCGATCGCGGACGTGCGGGAGAGCAGATTGAATCCCTGAAACACAAAACCGATTTTCTCGTTCCGGATGTGCGCAAGTTCATCACGGTTCAGTCTCGATACATCAATTCCCTCAAGCAGGTAGGTACCAGAGGTCGGGATGTCCAGACAGCCGAGGATATTCATGAGTGTCGATTTGCCGGAGCCGGACGCACCCATGACGGCAACAAACTCTCCCTGTTCAATCGAAAGCGAAACGGAATTGAGGGCGTTCACACAGGCTTCGCCGAGGCAATAGCGTTTGACGAGATCCCGTATTTCGATCAGCGGCATCGTTCGGTCCGTCCGATTTTCTGTTGGATCATACTGCTCACCTGTCTAGAACATGCGCGGACCACGAGGAGGCTGCGCTCCGGGACTCGACGAGGATGATGAGCCTGCCTGCGCTCCGCCCTGCACGGAAACGATGACGTCCATTCCTTCTTTGAGATCTCCTCCGGTCACTTCGGTCATGGTCCCGTCGCTGATACCGAGAGCCACTTTTACGCGTTTCGGTGTCTTGTTTTCGAGCACCCACACTCCCGGCCCCCGGGGAGCAGCACCTTTCTGCTGGGAAGAAGCGCTCTTGTCAGCAATCCTCACCCGCAGCGCCGCATTCTGCACCCTCAGGACATCCTTCTTCATCGCGGTGGTGATTGAAGCATTCGCGGTCATGCCGGGTTTAAGCCGCAGGTCCTTGTTGTCGACCTGAATGACAACGGTGTACGTCACGACGTTCTGCACGGTAACAGGCGCGTTACGCACCTGAAAGACCGTTCCCTTGAACGTCGCATTCGGGTATGCATCGACCGTGAACTCGGCCTCCTGCCCTTCCTTTACCCGCCCGATATCCGCCTCATTGACGGTTGTATCAACCTGCATTTTGGTCAGGTCCTGCGCAATGGTGAAGAGTGTCGGCGTCTGGAAACTTGCGGCCACGGTCTGCCCGACATCAACCGCACGGGAGATGACAATGCCGTCGACCGGTGAGAGAATCCGCGTATACTGCAGATTCGCCTGAGCCGAGCGGAGCGAGGCCTTTGCGGCATTGACCTGCGCGACAAACGCGTCATAGTTCGCCTCAGCCGTTTCGTAATCGCTGCGGGCGATCAGGTTGCGCTCAAACAGCTGCTTGTTCCGGTCGCGCGTTCTCCTGGCATCGAGGGTATTGGCCTCAAGTTTCAGCAGATTCGCGCGGGCCTGCTCCACCTGTGCCTCCAGCAGCACCGGATCGATCTGGGCAAGCAGCTGTCCCTTTTTGACTTTCGAGTTGTAGTCGACATACAGGTTTTTGATCGTACCCGAAACCTGCGTACCGACAAGAACCGTGGTCACCGCATTCACCGTGCCGGATGCGGTGACGGTTTCGACGACATCCCCGCGCGCGGCTTTTTCGGTTTTATAGGAAACCTCGTTGCTTTTCCCGCGCAGGAATACGAATGCAACCACAGCAATGATACCAATCGATACCGCGCCGACGATAAGGAGAAGTTTCCTGCTCATTGCTGCATACCCCCGATTGCACGATCCAGACTGGCAACGGCAACCTGATAGTCGTACAATGCCTGTGTATGCGCATTTTTCGCATTCATATAGGTTATCTCGGCATCGGTCACTTCGATCGGATTGCCGACGCCTGCCTTGTATCGTCCATTGGCGATTTCGAGATTTTCGGTCGCCTGCTGCACGCCGAGCTCCGCGGTCGGTATGCTCTCCTTCGCCTGCAGCAGCTGAAGATACGCCTGTTGTACTTCGAGAAGCACGTTCTGCTTCAAAAGCTCATGGTTTGCCCGTGCGGTCTCCAGATTCGCCTTTGCTTCCCGCACCTTGTGCACCGTTTCGAATCCGTTGAAGAGCCCCCAGGTCGCCGTTATTCCGGCAGACCATCCTTCGGGGGGATAAAACTCGCGGCCCACACGGTTGTATGAACCGCTCGCGCTGATTGACGGGAAGAACCCCTTGTAGGCGTATGATACCTGCTCATCCGCGGCCTTTATCCGTGCCTGCGACGCAAGCAGTTCGGGACGCGACTGGTAGGCTCGAGAAATTGCTTCCGAAAACGGAATCTCTTTTTTCACAACATCGAGCGAATCCTCAATGGTATAGTCCGGAGCATCCGGCACGCCCATGGCATTGTTGAGGGTCACCTTCGCTATCTTGAGCGCATTTTCCGCCTTGATCAGGTTGAGCTTTGCGGTGCTCAGCTCAGCCTGCGCTTTGATTACATCAAATTTCGGCTTTGTGCCGACTTCAAAAAATCCCTTGGCCTGCTGCAGATGCTGTTCGTACTGGGTTACCACTTCCTTTGCTACTTCGCGGCTCCGCTGGGCAGCCAGCAGGCCATAATAGGCCTGTCGTACGGAAAGGATGAGGGTCCCTTTGGTCCCGCCGAGATCGCCGCGTGCCGCCTCAGCGCCATACTTCTGAATCCATATCTGGTTCGGCGTCTTGCCGAAATCATAAAGAAGCTGCGAAGCAGTAATGGCCCCTGAGTACTGGTCAAATGGTTTCCGGTTGACACCAATGGTTGCAGCATCCGTCCCGCTGGTTACGACGCTGCCAGGTGGATTCTTGATCTTTGAGTAGCTTGCATTCAAATTGATTTGCGGCAGATACCCGGCAACCGCCTGGCCGATCTTGCTCTCGCTCGCCTTGACTGTTCCCTGCGCTGCAAGCAGCTGAGGATGACGCTCCAGCGCTATGCTGACACAGCGATCCGCCGTCAGTCTGTCCCCCGGCTTGATCGGCATCGGAATCTCCTCTGCAAGCGCTGGCGAGGACATGAGCAATCCTGAGATGACCAGTGCTGCGGTCACATATCGAAAGCGTTTGTCCGTCCTGAACGGATATTTCATGCGTTTTCCTCCTTCACCTGCGCGCCGGCAGCCTGTGCTTTGCGCTCGGCCCGCCACTGAAGATATTTATTCTGATACTTTTCCATATATAAATAAAAGACCGGTGTGATGTACAGCGTAACGACCTGCGAAAAAAGCAATCCTCCCACAACCGCCAACCCGAGCGGACGCCTTGACTCCGCGCCGGCTCCGAAGCCGAGCGCGATCGGCAGGGTTCCCATCAGGGCAGCCATGGTCGTCATCATGATGGGACGGAAACGGACGATGCATCCCTGAAAGATGGCGTCATGGGCAGATTTCCCTTCATTTCGCTGGGCCTCTAGCGCAAAGTCGATCATCATGATCGCGTTTTTCTTCACGATGCCGATCAGCATGATCAACCCGACAAACGAATACACGTTGAGTTCCAGCCGGAACAGAAAAAGCGTAAGCAGTGCCCCGAATCCGGCAGCGGGCAGCCCCGAGAGAATGGTGATTGGATGAATGTAACTTTCATACAGAATGCCGAGCACAATATAGATGACAATAATCGCAAGGACGAGAAGAACCCAGAGTCCCCGGAATGAATCCTGGAAAGCCTGGGCCGAGCCCTGGAAGCTGGTGCTGACCGATGGCGGCAGTGATTCCCGCGCAAGTTTGTTCACCTTGTCGACGGCTTCCCCCAGCGAAACATCCGGCCGTGTGTTGAATGAGATGGTCACCGAAGGAAACTGGCCCGAATGATTGACGGTCAGGGGACCAAGATCCTGCTTCAATGAAGCAACCGCATCAAGCGGCACCAGCGCCCCGCTCGTCGATTTTATGTACAACAGGGGAAGCGACGCGGGATCGGCCTGGTATTCGGGAAGCAGCTCCATGATCACCTGATACTGGTTGCTGGGTGCGTAAATGGTCGAAACCTGCCGGGAACTGTATGCCGTCTGAAGCGCCTCCTCGATCTGCTGGGCACTGACCCCAAGCGCGGATGCCTTGTCACGATTGATGACGATATTAACCTGCGGATTTTTGATCTGCAGATCGCTTGTCACGTCCTGCAGGATCGGCATCGCTGCCATTTTTTCCTCAAATGCCGCCGCGTGCCGATACAGTTCCTCAGTATCTGGATTCTGCAGGGTGAACTGATAGAGGCTCTTGGTGATCCTGCCGCCGATGCGGATCGCCGGCATGTTCTGGATAAACATCTGAATGCCGGGCACTTGCGAAACTTTTGGACGGAGCGATTGCGCAACTTCGTCGGCATTGAGTTTGCGTTCGGAGTGCGGCTTGAGTTTCAGGAACATTCTGCCGGAATTGCCGGTCGAACTGATGCCGCTCGGTCCAATGCTCGACATGAACCCCTCGATATTCGGATCCTTCTTCACAATCTCCATGAGAGCGAGTTGATGCGCCTTCATTGATTCGAACGAAATGCCCTGCTGCGCCTCCGTGGAAGCAAAGAGCTGCCCGGTATCGTCACTCGGAAGAAATCCCTTCGGAATGACATAGAAAAGCAGGCCGGTCAAGACTATGAGGGAGCCCGTAAACAGCATGGTGACGCGGCGGTGTCTCAAAACCATGTGCAGGGTTCTTTCATAGTAATCGAGCATCGACTGAAACACCCGCTCCGACAGCTGATACAGCTTTCCATGCTGTTCTGTTCCATGCGGCTTGATGAAGCGGGAGCAGAGCATCGGCGTGAGACTCAGGGATACAAAACCGGAGACGAGAATGGCAACGCTGATGGTAACCGCAAATTCATGCATCAACCGCCCGAGAATCCCTCCGAGAAAAAGCACCGGAATGAAAACGGCAACGAGCGACAACGTCATCGAAAGGATGGTGAAGCCGATTTCCTTGGCTCCTTTGTAAGCAGCTTCCAGGGGACCTTCTCCCTTTTCCATGTGGCGGACGATGTTTTCAAGCATGACGATCGCATCGTCAACAACAAAGCCCACCGCCAGAGTGAGCGCCATGAGTGAAAAATTATCGATACTGTATCCGAGCAGATACATGACCGAAAAGGTACCGACAATCGAAAAAGGCAGCGCGAGACTGGGAATAATCGTTGCGGAAAGATTGCGGAGAAACAGGAAGATGACCAGCACGACCAGGCAGATTGCCAGAAAGAGCGTAAACTGGACATCATTGACCGATTCCCTGATCGAGACAGAGCGATCATACAGGGTGTTGATATCTACCGATCCGGGGATCTGCTCACGGAGTGTCGGCAGGAGTTTTTTGATATTGTCAACGATCTCGACCGTATTGGTTCCCGGCTGGCGCTGGATGGCAAGTACGATGCCCCGCGTTCCGGTATACCATGCGGCGATCTTGTCGTTTTCAACGCTGTCGATAACGCGGCCCAGCTCTTCGAGCCTCACCGGATTGCCGTTCCGGTAAGCCACGATAAGCGGACGATACGAGGCAGCATCGTTCAGCTGTCCGGTTGCCTGGATCGAGAATGCCTGCGACTGCCCCTGAAGGGTGCCCGTCGGCAGGTTCACATTGCCTTTTGCAACAGCGGCGGCCACTTCGTCGATGCCGATTTTCCGTGACGCAAGCGCCTTCGGGTCAAGCTGCGCACGGACCGCGTATTTCTGCGCGCCGAACACCTGAACCTGGGCAACACCATTGATCATGGAGATGCGCTGGGCGATAAACGTATCGGCATACTCATGCACTTTGTAAAGCGGCAGCACGGTTGAGCTGACCGCCAGGTAGAGCACCGGCTGGTCTGCAGGGTTCACCTTTCTGAACGACGGCGGCGTCGGCATGTCAGGCGGCAATTGCCGCGCAGCCTGGGAAATCATCGACTGCACGTCCTGCGCGGCAGCGTCAATGCTCCGGTCAAGACTGAACTGGAGCGTTATCTGCGTCACTCCCTGAGCGTTTGTGGAGGACATCGAGTCGAGACCGGCGATGGTCGAAAATTGTCGCTCAAGCGGTGTGGCGACCGATGAGGCCATGGTTTCGGGCGTTGCGCCGGGCAGCTGGGCATTGACGAGAATCGTCGGGAAATCGACGTTCGGCAGATCGCTGACCGGCAACAGCTTGTAGCCGACCAATCCGGCAAAGAGGATTGCGAACATGACCAGCGAGGTCATGATCGGCCGCTTGATGAATAGTTCAGCGATATTCAAGCATTATTCCTTTTTCGCACCGTTTTTTTCGGGCTGCGGCTGAACTGCCGGCGCTGCGGATGCAGGCTTCACCGGCTCCTTGATCTGCACCTTGCCTCCCGGAACAACCCGCAGATGGCCGTCGGTCACGACGCGTTCGCCGGCACTGATTCCCTGCGCAATGACCGATTCGTTGCCGTAAGTCCGGGAAACAGTAACCGGCCGGTTCTCGGCCGTGAGATCTTCCTTGACGACATACACAAAGTGACCCGACTGCCCGGCCTGGACCGCCTCGGTCGGGATGACAACAGCATTGTCCTCGACATACAATTTCACCACGGCAGTGACAAACTGGCCCGGCCAGAGTTTGTGCCCGGCATTTTTGAACGTAGCCTTGAGCTTGATGGTTCCGGTTGCTGTATCGACGGCATTGTCGACAAACGTGAGCACGCCGCGCTCGACCGGTTCAGCGTCGGTCTTGTTGGCAAAAACCTCGACCGCAAGGGGCTGCTGTGCCATGTACTTCCGGATCTCCGCAAGGTTCTGTTCCGGAACCGCAAAGGTCGCGAACACAGGTTCGATCTGGTTGATCGTCGTGAGTGCCTTGTTGTCGTCCGTGGCCTTGATCATGTTGCCTTCGTCCATGAGCACATCACCGGCCATCCCCGAGATCGGGGAATGGATAAAGTAGTAACTGAGCTGGGTTTTGGCAGCCTCGAGGTTCGCCCTGCTGGCGGCTGCCACCGCTTCGAGCGCTGCTGCACTCGTACGCGCGGCATCGAACTGCTGACGGGAGATGTATCCTTTTTTCAGAAGCTCCGCATAGCGCCGCTCATCCTCGCGCGCATTTTCGAACTGTGCAATATCGCGTGCAAGCGCCGCTTCGGCCTGACGCACAGCAGCCTGCTGCTGCCGCGGATCGACCGTAAAAAGAAGCGCGCCCTTTTTGACGAACTGCCCCTCCTTGAAATGCACCTTTTCCAGCCGCCCGGTCACCTGTGCCTTGATCGCAACATTGGCATACGCTTCAATCGTGCCGATGGCGCGGATTTCATAGGGGACAGACTTCTGGGCAGCCTGCCCCACCGCTACGACAGCAGGCGGCCGCTGCGCTTTCCCCTTGTTGTCGGAACAGCCGAGGAGCATGCAACTCAGCGCTATAGCACACACACCCGCAAGGGCTGTTCTGAATCGACGATTAAACATCACCACACGCATGAGCCATTCCCCTCATCCGGATTTTTGTGACCAGTTCTTAAAGTATATATGGGTGAGACCACTTTCGTATGCATTTGGTTTAGCGTGCCATCGCTGTATATTCCCGAAGGGTTCCATTGATAAAATATCCGACATATTCGCGTATGACCGTATCGGTCGATTTCTGTTCCGTTCCCTGAAACCGAAGAATGTCCTTGGTCAGAAAGTAAGTGAAAAACATGGCAAGAAACGCACGGGCACCGAGCATCGGATCAAACTGCCGTAAAATTCCTTCGCTCTGCATCTCACGCAAGTAAGCGGCAAGTGTCGAAAAGAGCTCCGACAGAAAGGCATGATAGATCGTGTGCATTTTTTCCGGAAAGAACTCAGACTGCGAAAGCAGGATCTTTATGAAGTCCTTTCGGCGTTCCAGGGTTGCAAGGTATTTTCTGGCAATCAAGGCCAGAGCTTCCTCAGGCGGTTTGCCCTTGATTGCAGGAAGGATCTCTTTGAGCGCCGGAAGAAACGAATGTGTCGAGAGTACCGACTCAAAAAGCACTTCCTTTGTGGGAAAGTGGCGGAAGAGGGTCATTTCCGAAATGTTCGCCTCGCGCGCAATTTCCTTGGTGGTGGCTCCGAGATAGCCTTTCTGGGAAAAAAGCTTCAGTGCGCCATCAAGAATACGCCGGCGTGTTGCCTCACGCGATGGCAGCTGTTTTGGGGCATGGCTGTTCCTGTGCACTATCGAAACCCTCATCGGTGAAATACCTGCACTCCAAGCCGTTAGTGACCACTAACATAGCAGAGTCTTTCGCAATCAGTCAACCACGCGAACGACCCTGGACAGCTACCGCTGTCTGCGCGCCCGCCATGCCGCAAAGCGTTCTTCCGCTTCGTCAAACAGGTCATAGACAACCGGCACGACGAGCAAGGTGAGAAAGAGAGACGATATGAGTCCCCCAATGGTCGCGATGGCCATGGGGGCTCGCGTTTCAGCGCCTTCGCCGAGTCCGACCGCAATGGGGAGCATGCCGAGTATCATCGCGAAGGTGGTCATGAGGATCGGCTTGAGCCTCACCGGACCCGCTTCCAGAATGGCTTCCCTGCGGGGAATCCCGCGGGCGCGGAGGGTGTTCGTGTAATCAACCAGCAAAATCGCATTCTTCTTGACCAATCCCATAAGCAGGATCAGACCGATAAAGCTGAACAGATTCAGCGTCTGGCCGGTAAGCAGGAGCGCGCCGAACGCACCAACGAATGAAAACGGCATTGAGATCAGGACCGTGATCGGATGGATAAAACTCTCAAACTGAGCGGCAAGGATCATATACGCAAGCACGACGCCGAGCACAAGAGCAAAAATCAGGTAGTAGAATGTTTCTCCCATGATTTCTGCCGCACCTTTATAGACGCCGGAATAGCCCTCGGGAAGGATTTTTGCCGAAATTGCGTTCAGCTCGTCCATGGCCTGGCCGAGCGGCTTGCCCTCGAGATTGGCAAACAGCATGATCGCCCGTTGCCGGTCGACACGCTGAATGGTGCTGGGGCCACCTCCTTCACGAATGTCGATCACGTTCGAAATCTCGACCAGGCGGCCGTCTTTGGCCCTGACATACAGTCTGCCGAGGTCAGACGGATCCCTGCGGTCCTCCGGATTCAGCCGGGCACGAACGTCATAGCGGCGCCCCCGCGATTCATCCTTGAATTTGGTAACTTCAACTTCACCGCCGATCAGGAAATTGATTGCCTCGCCGATGGTTGCCGTCTCAACCCCAAGATCAGCGGCCTTGTCACGGTCAATATAGACCCGCAGCTCCGGCTTCCCCGTTTCGAGCGATGTGTCGATGTCGACGATTCCGGGGAGTTTCGCATAATCCCTGATGATCTGCCGCATATAGCCCTGAATGGCCGACAGGTCGTTTCCCCGAACTGCATACTGCACCGGGACGTTGCGCACTCCGCCCCCGATGAGGGAGATATCTTCTATCGTCGTCTTCAGTCCGGCAATGGTGGTGAGGCTTCTTCTGAGCTCCTGCATGATGGTCTGCTGCGAACGCGTGCGCTCCGATTTCTGCGCTATTCCCACAAACATCTGCGCCTTGTTGATCTGGCCGCTCAAACCCTGTGCGTGCAGGACGGTGCGCGTTTCAGGCATCTGACGGAGCAGCGTTTCAGCCTTGCGGAACAGATGGTCAGCTTCATCAACCGAATAGTCGACTGGAGCTTCAAGCCTGACGATAAAACGGCTCTGGTCTTCCTGGGGATGAAACTCCTTGCCGAGAACCAGCGTCAGCAGCATGCTGAGAAAAAAGATGCCCACCGATATGATGACAACCTTTCGTCGGTGCGTCATCGCATACTGAAGAAGGTTCCGGTACCACTGCTCGGATTGCTGATACCAGCATTCGAGCCGGTCTCCGAGTCGGGTAATCCGGGGATGCCGCATCAGTGCCGCAAGATGTCGGGATTCATCGGCTTGTGCAGAATGCGGGTGCAGATACCGCGATGCAAGCATCGGCGTAAGCGTGAATGAAACGAACAGGGACATCAGCACGGCAAAGACGACCGTCAGGGCGAACTGGAGAAAGAACCGGCCGACGATTCCCTTCATGAACGCAACCGG
>JAAYUK010000153.1 GCA_012517735.1 Nitrospiraceae bacterium | reverse complement strand
TGAATCGTTTCGAGTCGGTTATCCGCAACCTGGACAACGTGCGTGAGAATATCACTGCAGCCCGTTCCAGAATCATGGATGCTGACTTCGCAACCGAGACCACAAATCTTACGAAGGCCCTGATCGTTCAGCAGGCCGGTATCTCGGTTCTGTCGCAGGCCAACACCCTGCCGCAGAACGTACTGTCCCTGCTCGGCGGCAGATAGTAGGAACGGCAAACGGTATCCCGGGGACGGCTTCGGCCGTTCCCGGGCATTGAACTGACAGGTAATACCTGCAGTACCATTGAAAGGCAGGACAAGCCGGATCCGGAAACGCCATGAAAGTGGAAACGAACATACCGAATGTGAGCCTGGGCTCCACGCTTCCTGCGGAAGGCATCCAGACCGTGCCATCCGAATCGTTGCGTTCTGCTGTCGTGCAACGGCAATCTGATACGGATGTCATTGTCAACGAAACCCTGAAGCGAGTCTTTCAGAATCAGAAAAAAGAAAAAAATGAAAAGAACCGTATGACGCCGGATGTCCAGGAGCAGGAACTTTTCAAATATCGCGCAATCTTTGCCGTTGATGACGATAAAAATGTCGTCATCCGGCTTATTGATAAAAAAGGCAAAACCATCAGACAGTTTCCTCCTGAGGAGTATCTGAACATGCTCAGGCATTTTCAGGAGAACGTCGAGAATCTCTTTGAGGCGGAGGCATAACCGTGGCGACTTCCGGTGTAAGCAGCGGCAGCATTGATGTCAATACGATCGTCGAACAGCTCATGCAGATTGAGCGGAAGCCGCTTACGGCCCTGAAAACGAAAGAGACGGCGTATCAGGCAAAGATAAGCGCTTATGCGACGCTCCTCAGCAGCGTGTCTGCGTTGAAAAGCAGTGTCAGCGCCCTGAAGGGGGTCAGTGTCGGCAAGGCGGTTTCCGTCTCCGATACCGCTTACCTGACGGCTACCGCATCAAGCACCGCACTCAAGGGTACCTATGCGCTGAATGTCAAACAGATTGCAAAGGCACAGAGTCTGTATTCCGGAACCTTTGCGTCCGCCACCGAGGCGGTTGCAGACCTTTCTTCGGTTACGACCCAGAAGATGAAGATACAGGTCGGCAGCGGAACGGCTGTCGAGATTACGGTTGATTCCTCCAACAATACCCTCACGGGGATCCGGGATGCGATCAACACTGCAAACGCGGGCGTCAGTGCGGCTATTGTGCAGGATGGTTCGGTCTACCGGCTGACGTTGAGCGCATCGGCAACAGGAGCATCCAGCACGATAAAAGTCCTGGTCGATGAAGATAACAACGGAACCTATGAAGAGCCTGCGGATCAGGATGCAACGGGTCTGTCAAGGCTTGCATCCAACGCTGTATTCAATGCCGACAATTCGATTGCAAGCGGTTACAGTCAGCTGAGTCAGTCTCAGGGAGCGCAGGACGCGATCATCAAGATAAACGGCCTTGAATTGAGCCGTGCTGCAAACACCATTTCTGATGTCATTTCGGGGGTGACATTGAATCTGGTGAAGGGAGACCCGAATTATGCCACGAATCCTGCTACCATTACGGTGGCTGTCTCCGATGATAACACCGCGTTGAAAAACAAACTCGCCGGTTTGGTATCCGCGTATAATGGAACGACATCGGCGGTGAACAGTCTCCGGGGGAATGCCAAGACAAAAGGCGTCCTTGCGGGCGATGCAACATTGCTGAGCCTGAAAAATGATCTTCGCAGCCTGACGACGAAGAGTTATTCCGCTTCGGCGTCGGACAATACCCTTGCGTATCTTGGACTGACGCATGACAAAAGCGGCGTGTTGAGTATCGATACCGCAAAGCTCGACGCAGCGATTGCCGCGGATCCTGACAAGGTTGTGAGTATGATCAATGCAATGGCGACGGATTTTGAAAGCAGGCTTGCCCAGTATGTGAACTCGTATATCCCGGCGCGCAAAGACGGCTATGAGAGCACGGTCAAGACGATCCAGAAGCAGGAACTGAATATCGAGAGCAGGCTGAGCGTTACTGAAGTTGCACTGCGGAAAAAGTATTCTTCTCTTGACAGCCTGCTGAGCCAGTTGCAGAGCACCAGCACCTATTTGACGCAGCAGATGGACAAGCTGAGCAAGGCGACGGGAGGATAACATGGTAAATACTGCGTATGCACTGTCCGCGTATCGTCATCATAAAGTTGCGGAAGCTACACCGATCGAGCTGGTGATCATGCTGTATGACGGCGCTATCGATGCACTGGATCGGGCTGTCGGTGCAATATCGGCTAAACAGATTCCGGTGAAATTGAAACATATCGACAAGACGCTCGCAATTATTGAGGAACTGTTGAATGCTCTTGATATCGAAGTCGGCGGGGAGATGGCCATTAACCTCTGCGATTTGTATTACTACATGATGCGCGAGATTACCCTGGCCAACCTTTCAAACGATCGGGAGAAGCTCCGTCATGTTGCGTCTCTGCTCCGTGAACTCCGTGAAAGCTGGGTTGTCGTTAAAGGCAACGTATAAGTCCTGAAATTTACGGCTCAATCCTGATTTACTCTTATTTTTTGGCTTTTTTCCGCTTGACCGTCAGTCAGTTCCTGTGGTAATGTTCATGCTATGAACACACAGCCGGTCGGAGAGTATGAACTGCGGGACGATATTGCTCTCAAGCTCCTTGATGAGGTGGCGAAGGAGCCGACCGTATCCCAGCGAGCCCTTTCTGCCCGTCTTGACATCGCCCTTGGTCTCGTCAATACCTATCTGAAACGCCTTTGCAAAAAGGGCCACCTCAAGGTTACCACGCTTCCCAGAAACCGCATCAAATACCTTATCACTCCCCAAGGCTTTGC